>NZ_CAWQMW010000074.1:0-2890 GCF_963895965.1 Xenorhabdus sp. PB30.3
CAATACCGTGATGCTGGCGATAATCGTCCCAGTCAGATTTCAATGCCGTAGGCGGTAATGTGACCCAGCCGTTAATCGCTTTGGCTGTCTTCTCTGCCGCTATCTTGCCAACGTTCTTTTTTAACCTACAGTTTTTGTCCCGCTCTTCCGGTTCGTGCCAATCGTTATCAGCAGCAAGGATGATTTTTGCATCTGGCCACTGTGCTCTGACCTGTTCGGCAACTGTGAGTAAATTGCTTTCATCAATCGCCGCCAATACCACGCCCTCATGTAACTGGCTGACCGTTAACGCTGTGGCGTAACCTTCGGTGATGATAAAAGTGTCTGGTGTTCCGGTAATCTCGGAGACAGGAATAAAACTGCCTTTCTTCTGAGTCCCTGAGACAAGGCGTTTTTCACCATTAGGCTTGATGGTTTGCCCACCTGTGATCGTGCCGTCCAGCGTTTGAACCTCCAGTAATAAAGAGCCATCTTTCAATAACCGCTGATTGGGGCATTGCAGCCCCTTTTTCATCAGATATTGAGATTCACCCATGACAGAGGTTGCAACCAACGCAGCGATGCGTTCTGTAATCGGTTTTACTGTTCGGGGCTGCTCTTTAACGGGTTTGGGTTCAGGCAAGGGAAGTGCTAACACATCAGCTACCAACTTAGCGGCGGCAAAGACCGTGAGCCCTTTGGTTCTTGCCACTAAATCCAGCCCATCACCATGATTCGGCTTATCGCACTGGCGACAATGCCAGTCGCCATGATGGTTATCATCGATAAAGTGAAAGCGGTCAGTACCGCCGCATATCGGGCAAGCACCATGTTTACCTTTTGCCGGAACATCAACACCACAAGCAGGCAACAGGCTTTGCCAGTGATTGATGGCTGTTGTTTTCACTGTTCGAATCACATCTAACGGACGGTTTTTCTGATTATTATTTCCCTGACTCATGATCACTCGTCCTCGCCATTAACCGCTGCATAGAGCGAATAGTAAACTTCCTGATTAATATCACAGGCCAGTGAAAGCAAATCGTGTAATTCTTCTGAGCAGTGTTGGCTGGCCTGTTCAAGAATGACCTCATATAAAGAGGTACACAAACCCGCACGAAACGCAGCCTGACCTAACGGATCGGATTTTCTGTATACAATGCAATTAACTAATTTATTCACTGGATTCTGTGGGGCATGTTTCGACAGGTCGCGATAAACCTCCTGATGAATGCCGTGCGCCAATGCAATCAGATTATTTAAATTGATTTCACATTCACCTTTGGCTTTTTTGGTAATGAATGTGAAAAGTGAAATACCCAGACCCGCACGATATAGCGCCTGTTTTAGTGAGATAGGTTTATTAATCATGTTATGCCCCCTGACGTAATACGAATATCAGAGAGGACATACCAGCCAGCCGCTGAGTGCCGGATGCAATTAGGAATGTAAATTTTAGGCGAGTTTGGTTAGACTGTGTATCAGCCATAGCATTAGCTCCGATAATGTTGTGGTCAGACGCCTCGACAGTGTTCCCGCACTTCGGGGCGTTGTTATTTTCATACCATACACAAGGTTTGGTGTAAGACACATGATAGATACAAGGTGTCTTACATGTCAACTCTTTAAATTTTGGCCTTTTTGCGTATACTGTCTTACACCAATTAATAAGAGGTGCAGAAATGGCAACAGGTGCAAAAAATGCGAAATCACAATCAATAACGGTACGAGTACTACACGAATTGATTGAAGGAATGGCACAAACAAAAGAACACAACGAAAGTACAGGGCAATTTGTTTCTGCTGCAATGCGCGCTGAGATCAAACGCCGCCAGCGCAAAGCCAAAACATCATCTGAGTAAGCATAATCAATTAACCCTCTTAAAGAGGGTTGTTTCTCAAATTGATGGTTATTTAATATCAAAGAATCTCTGTAACTAATATCTACCATCACACCAACTATTCCCGAAATTAAGCCACTTTTAGGATGAATTTGACTGCTGCCAATTAAGACAGTTAATTTTTCATAGCATTATTTTTTAGTTAGTAGGTTTGCGGCTATATGGGTTATTCACGTTTTCTACTGTTGGCGGATTACGCACCCAATGCAGCAGATCACTAAGCAACCAAGCACAAGAATTGCGGCCTAATGGCTTACGGGCAGGGAAGCGGCCTGCATTTTCCAGTTTCCATGCTGATGTTCTGGAAATAGAGGTGATGTGCTGGCGTTCTTTTTCACGTATAAGACGATCATAAGGTTCACCATATTCGGAAAGGATAGAGCGGCGTTGTTCTGGTGTAGGAGTACTGTATTGCATGATTATGTTACCCTCACTGTTTAATTGTTTTTGTGAGGTTATTTTACTTAACAGAAATTATTACGAAAGAAAGCCACATTTGTTACGTGTATATCACAATGGTCATTCTCACAACTCATTACTTCCCATTATTGAGCTGCTTTTAATATAACCACATTCTCATAATTACCCGCCAATACATCCAGTCGCTCACACCACTTGTGTAAAGCGTCCAGCTTCTCTGGCAGGTATTGGCTCTTGTTATATATCGCCATAATGCCCGGCAGTGCATGGCCTAACAGTTGCTCAACGACATGAGGTGCGATGCCTATATCATTTAATTTAGTTGCAAACGTTCGCCTTAAATCATGCAAAGACCATTCCTCGTCATGCTCTAATTTTTTCCATATTTTTCTGCCATATTGTGCGACTGCTTCAAGTTTTTTAATTTCCCCTAAGAGATAGCCGCTTTTATGGTTTTGGTGAATAATATCCATTAAAAATGGCTTCATATATTCAGGTATTGGACGAATGATTTTCTCACCTGTCTTGCTATTTTCTTTTGGGACAGTCCATAACATAGAATTCAAATTCCATTCTGAACATTTAGATAA
>NZ_CAWQMW010000075.1:0-2855 GCF_963895965.1 Xenorhabdus sp. PB30.3
GCTTTCCATTAAACCCGCCAGACGAAATTGGGTTAACAATAGTTGGCAACGGGGTTCAGGCAGCCCCATTAATTTAGACACTTCAGAAACAGAAAACCACGTATGCAAAGGCACGGCATCTAAAACACAGGCGGCTGTTATTGTCATATCTTCATGTTTTAGCATGATAAATTTAACCCTCCGGGCAGTTTTTATGCATGAACACACATGTAACTCTGACCAAAGACAACAGCAAGTCTTATGTTTATTTCAGGCGTAAAAAAACCTTGCACGGAGCAAGGTTTAAGCTGCCGGGTATGAATAAGCCGGGTGACTTTGCTATCACGTTTATCACAATAGCACCGTTTTTACGATCGTAAAGCGTTATTTTTATAGGCCGTCACATCAGGGATATTGCACTAACGGGATGTCTTTATCCATGTCCAGTGCAATATCCAGCATCATTAACATCCCGTCAATCACGCCTTCGGCCTTTTGTAATCGCTTCCCGATGTGCGTATCCGAACAATGATGATCATGGGCGAGTTGCATAAAGGTTTTACCAAAGACGTAATAATCAAACAGCAGATCGTGCGCCTCACTCTGTTGCTGATTCAGTTTTGCCATGCAACTGGCGATAATCAGGGCATCATCATCACAACACTGTACGCGGGATTTCACCCGGTTCGGGATTAACCCTTTGAAGCCCGCCGCAATGGAGGACCAGTAAACCCCGTCACGATTATCCGCCGCCCATGCGCCCCAGCGCTCCATCACTAACTGAATATCACGCATTCATACCCTCCCCTGTGATCAAAGCGCCCTGTCAGCATAACGGCGTTGTTTTTGTTGAGTTTGTTGCGGCCGGCGGCACATTTCGGCTGCCGATATCTGATCAGTCGGCAGGTAATGACCGTGCCGGAATGCCTGATAAACTGTGCCGGTTTGCCCGTGACGGTTCTTCTCCAGAATAATTTCCGCGTATTGGCCGGCGGGACTGAATGGGTTATACACTCCATCTCGATACGTAAAAAGGATGCGATCCGCATCCTGCTCCAGTGAGCCGGAATCACGTAAGTCAGCTGCTATCGGGCGACGCTGATGCAGGGGGCGTTTATCCACGTCCCTTGAGAGCTGGCTCAAGGCCGTGACCGGGGTATGCAGCCGTTTCGCCAAGCCTTTCAGTGCCTTCGATATTTCTGCCACCGCTAAGTCATGACGGTCAGCCCGCGGTTTTCTAATCAACCCAAGGTAGTCGACGAAAATGCCCTTTAAGTTCGGGTGACGACGCTTATGGGTTTCACTGATAGCACAAATTTGTTCGACACTCAGATCGCTGGCATCCAGCACATGAATATCCCGGTCGATAAGCGAACCCAGTGCATTGCCAATACGCCCCCAGTCCTCATCATACAGTTCGCAGTTTCGGAGTTTAGACACCGGCATCGCCGCCGAACCTGCCACCATGCGCTCGGCAATTTGTTGCGCTGCCATTTCCATGGAAAACAACAACGCCCCGCCCCCGTTGCGGGTCATGCCTTCAATCATACACAGGGCCAGTTCCGTTTTTCCCATGCCCGGACGTCCGCCCAGTAAAATCAGGTCAGTCGGGTTAAATCCGCCGGTCAGTTCGTCCAGCGGCTCAATGCCTGTCAGGATCATGCCGGTCTTGCCCTGATTGCGCGCCTCCAGTGTTTCAACGTGCCTGTCCAGTAAGTCGCCGATGACCACAGGCTGTAAGCGACTCTCGCTCTGGGATATCCCGTTAAACCGGGAGGCAAATGCCTCAACCAGTGCTTCCGCTTGCGTGTGATTGCCACAGTCCTGGATCTCTTGCTGGTAGCGGTTAATCAGATCAGTGACCTGACGTACCCGCCAGTAACGCATGACTTTTTCCGCATAGCCCTTTAAATTGGCCCGCCAGACCGGCGTTTTGGCTAATTCCAGCAAGTTAGCCAGAATACCGCGTTCTTCGCCCATCGCATCCGCAATGAAAAAGGGATCGATAATCGCACTGCTCAGGGCCTGCTTTTTGATTTCGCCGTACACCCGGCGCAGATGAACGGAACTGAACGCCTCATCCGGTAACACCGCTAATACGTCGTAGGCATCCGGGGTCGCCCCACCGGATAACAAGCCACTGATAACGGCCATTTCCAAATCATAGACATTCATGCGATTTCCCTCCGGTAGCTTTCCCAGTCAAAGGCCAGTACCGTGCCGCCCTGAAGCACTCGGTCCAGCGTCCGGTCACCCAAAAACTGCGCCAGCTCAGTCACGGGCAAATTACTGATCAGAATGGTGGGCAGCAGATCTTCATAGCGATTATTCAGCACCTCAAACAGAATATGGCGTTCAGACTCGGTGCCGTACTGCACGCCGATTTCGTCAATCACCAGCAAATCCCGCTCGCTGTAAAATTTCAGGGTATCAAATTCACTCATTTCACCCTCGCTGTTCCATGAGCGACGAAATGCCCGGATGATGCGTGAGGCGGTGGTGATAAACACGGCTTCATCCCCGCCTGCGGCAATTTCCCGGCACAAAGCGACAGCAAGGTGGGTTTTGCCCGTGCCCTGACGCCCGCACAGGATCATGCCTTCCCCTGCCCGCTTGCGTTCCGCCCATGTCTGGACGTAGCCCTGACAGGTTTTCAGATTGGTTTCTGCCCTGTGGTTCTGTGGCTGGTAGGTGGCAAAGCTGGCCTGCGCAAAGCGGGGAACGATGTTCAATATTCCCGGTTCCGTTGTTTCCATCACGTCTGATGCTCCTTAAAGATTTTTTGTCCAGCTCGCGCCGTGTGATTCATAACACTTGTGCTCAAATCCGCTATGGGTGTTGACTTGGGGCTGCCGACCGGATTTCTGCTTGTCAGG
>NZ_CAWQMW010000076.1:0-2749 GCF_963895965.1 Xenorhabdus sp. PB30.3
CCATGCAGGGACTCACTTCACGTCATCTGGCCTATGTGATTTACACTTCCGGCTCCACCGGCCAACCCAAAGGGGTCGCCGTCACCCACCGCAATACCGTGAACTTCCTGAGCTGGGCGAAACAGACGTTCAGCGCCGAAGAACTGGCCCAGACTTTGTTTGCCACTTCGCTGAATTTTGATTTGGCGGTGTATGAATGCTTTGCCCCGCTGATTTCGGGAGGCACGGTGCATCTTGTGGCCGATATTCTGTCACTGATTCATGCTCCGTCAGACACGGCGATAAGCCTGATCAATACCGTCCCTTCCGCCCTCCCATCGTTGATCAATGCGGGTGCCTTCCCCCCGTCCGTGCACACGGTGAATGTCGCCGGAGAAGCCCTGAAAGCCTCTCTGGTGGCGCAGTTGTTTGCCCACACAGATGTCCGGTCGGTATGTAATTTATACGGCCCTTCAGAGACGACCACTTATTCCAGCTGGGCACGGATGGACAGAGCCAGCGGCTTTGTTCCCCATATCGGCCGCCCGATTGCCAATACCCAAATCTATCTGCTTGACCGGGCCGGGCAGCCGGTCCCGCTGGGTGTCACCGGTGAAATTTACATCGGAGGGGCGGGGGTCACCCGGGGGTACCTGCATCGGCCTGACCTGACGGCTGAACGCTTTGTGGCTGATCCGTTCAGTTCCCAGCCGAATGCCAGACTGTATAAAACCGGTGATTTAGGCCGCTGGTTGCCGGAGGGCAATCTCGAATATCAGGGCCGCGCGGATTTTCAGGTCAAGATCCGCGGCTTCCGCCTTGAACCGGGGGAAATTGAGGCACAATTGCTGGCCTGTGAGGGGGTCAGGGCGGCCGTGGTGATGGCCCGTGAGGCGAATGACGGTGAAAAACGGCTGGTCGCCTACGTAGTGCCACAGCCGGATGTCGCGCTGGATACCGCCAGTTTGCGTGACCAGCTGCGTACCCGGCTGGCGGAGTTTATGATCCCCAGTGCCTTTGTCAGATTAGACGCTTTCCCGCTGACCCCGAACGGCAAACTCGATCGCAAGGCCCTGCCGGCCCCGGATCAGTCCGCCGTGATAACACGTGACTATGCTGAACCCGTGGGCGAGCTGGAAATCACATTATCGGAAATCTGGCAGAATTTACTGGGGCTGGAACGGGTCGGTCGTCACGACCATTTCTTTGAACTGGGGGGCCATTCCCTGATGGCCGTCAGCCTGATTGAACAACTGCGCCGCCGCGGGTACGCACTGGCGGTGCGCACCGTTTTCGCCACCCCCAGACTGGCGGAGATGGCGCAGGCGATACCGGTCCGGCAAGAGACGCCGGATGATGGGGTGCCGCCCAACCGTATTCCGGCCGGTTGTACACACATCACGCCCGAGATGCTGCCATTGGTGACGCTGTCACAGACGGCGATTGACACCATTGCGGCTTCCGTGACCGGCGGTCATGCCAATGTGCAGGATATCTACCCGCTGTCGCCGTTACAGGCCGGTATCCTGTTCCATTACCAGTTGCAGACGGCGCGGGATGCCTACCTGTTAAACAGTGTACTGGCCTTCGACTCCCGCGTTTACCGGGAGGACTTTCTGAACGCCCTGCAACAGGTGATTGACCGCCACGATATTCTGCGCACGGCGGTCTGCTGGCAGGGCCTGAGCCAGCCGGTGCAGGTGGTCTGGCGGCAGGCTGGCCTGACCGTGCATGACTTTATCCCCGCCTCCCCGGCCAATATCCCGGCACAATTGCAGGCAAGCCTGCCTTATCGGCTGGCTATCAGTCAGGCCCCGTTATTCGCCGCCAGTACGGCTTATGATACCGACAGCGGGGAATGGCTGCTGGCGCTCAGTGTCCACCATCTGGTCTGCGACCATATGACGCTGGCGCTACTCGTGGATGACATTCACGGCATATTGCAGGATAAAGGAGAGGCTCTGCCGCCCCCCTTGCCGTACCGTAACTTTATTGCCCAGACGCTGCGCGTCCCGGCTTCGGTGCATGAGGCGTATTTCCGTCAGCGACTGGCGGACATTGATGAACCGACTGCACCGTTCGGCTTGCTCAATGTACAGGAAGATGGCACTGACATAGCAGAAGCCCATTGGCCACTGGAGACCACACTGGCCCATACCCTGCGTGCGCAGGCGCGCCAATGGGGTATCAGTCCCGGCGTGCTGTTCCATGTGGCCTGTGCGCAGGTACTGGCCCACACCAGCGGCCGTGATGATGTCGTGTTTGGTACCGTGTTGTCGGGACGATTGCAAGGCAGCACCGGCGCCGATCAGGTCATGGGCATGTTTATCAATACCCTGCCGATCCGGATAGCCCTGAAAAATCGCAGTGTGCGGGACACCGTGCAGGCGACGGCGCAGGATCTGGCCGCCTTACTGGCGCACGAACAGGCCCCACTGGCGCTGGCCCAGCGGTGCAGCGGGGTTATGCCGCCGCTGCCCCTGTTCAGCGTCCTGTTCAATTACCGGCACAGCCCGTCAGACGCGGGGGACAATCCTGCCCGGGCCGGTATGCGTGTGTTGGTTTCGGAAGAGCGGACGAACTACCCCATCACCCTCTCCGTGGATGATCACGGGGACGGTTTCACCCTGGTGGCGCAGACCGTGGACGGGGTTGATCCGGACAGGATCGTGCATTATCTGCACACGGCCCTCAGTGCGCTGGCGGAGGCGCTGACCACGGACGCGCAACAACCGGTGCTCCGTTTATCCATTCTGCCGGCAGCAGAGCG
>NZ_CAWQMW010000077.1:0-2634 GCF_963895965.1 Xenorhabdus sp. PB30.3
TTGTTTCTGAGATGTTAGATACCGTGATTGAAAGCAGTAAGGAATAAGCGAAGAGATAACGCGGTGATGGCAGGTAGCCCCCTGCCAACACCGCTCACCACAAGCAACTAACAAGGAGTTGAATGATGGCTAAAGCGCATTCTAAGCAAAACCACGCGGTAAATAAAGCCGCCAAAACAGAACGTTATTACACCGTGGGATACGTGCCGCAAAATGACAAGGCCAACGCCCCGCCTGCGATCCATCTTAAAGGGCAGTGGCTTAAGGCGGCTGGCTTTGAGATTGGTGGCACACTCACCGTCAAAATTATGGATGGCTGCATTGTGCTGATCCCTGACAGTGACGACACCCGCACCATCAGGCAACAGTACCAGCGCCAGCAAGACCAGCTCAGTGAAATTAAGCTCAGGATGCAGGAGCTGATTGGGGATTATCAGGCAGGATAAAAGCAAGAGTAATTAATTGTCCGGCAAGTTAATTAGCCGGACAATTAAATCTAATAACGAAGGATTATTACATCGTTCCAGTACTATAAATCTAAATCTCTAACTTATATAACGCTGATAAAAAATCAGTGAATGTATGGCTTATGAGATGAACATTACTCATATCTGGCGATTCACCTTCATCTGCTTCAAATTCATGATCCCAGAAAAACACCCCAGGATTATCGTTTGATAAAGAAATCAATATCAAATTACCACCTGGATCATGAGCTATGGGCAAAAAATCAAGAGGAATTCTATCCTTATAGTCAATAAAATAATTTCTGAGATCATGATGTTTCTCACACCCTAAACTAAGAAACCGATCAACAGATGAGCCATCTTCTTCATCATTTAAAAAGAGAAAAGCATCAGGATCAGGATAGCCTCCATTATATTTTTTCAGAAAATTACGATAGTCATTTGGAAGAGAGTTTCCTATCTCATTTTCAAAATTAGTAACTGCGCTTTCATCAATTGAGCCTTTAAAATCAATAATATTGGCAACCATAATTTATTTTCCCTTTGGACATTTTCTCGTTGCTACTCCACCGGTATGTTTTACTTTGCTATGTATATCTGTTGGGATTAACTGCATATAACCCGAATCATGGTGATGGTGCCACGTATATCCAGTTGGTCGAGGATTACTTCTGCTATATCCTACGGCCGCATCTGCCCTAGCAAAATCAATAGTTCGGTTTTTCCCAAGCTCAATTCTTACATTCTTAATAGAATATCGAGAAAAATCAGGAAAGCCTGTTTTGGTAAACGGCACACCATGTGGATATTTATTTCTTATTGCAACTGGCAACTCACTCGCAGGGTATACCTGTCCGGCGTACTTGCTATTAATTGGTAAGCGGCCTTTCACCTTCCTAACCATATTCCTAATTATATCAAGGCCAGATAAACCCAATGGATCAATAAATCCCGTGGGATTCCCAACATAGGAATATAGATTTTCTCCTCCAAGTAGCCCAATCGGATCCGGCGTCAGATACTGCCCCGCCACCGGTGAGTAATACCTGAACCGGTTGTAGACCAGCCCGCTCTCCTCATCCAGCCACTGCCCGGCGAACTTCAAGCCCGGATTCAGTTCGGCATTTTCTCCCAACACCCCCAGACGCAGCCCGTACAGGCTTTGCGGTGGCTGGCGCCAGACCCGGTGCCCCGCTTCATCAAACAACGCCAGCGGTTCGCCCGTGGGGGCACAGACCGCGTACTGCGTCTGCACCTTTCCGGCGATCAGTTCATGCCGGTTTTCCGGGTTCAGGCTAAAAAACTGCACCTGCTGCACCAGCAACTGCCAGCCGTCAAACACCAGATGGCGGATACTGTACAGGCGGTTATGCCGGTACTCGCGGATTTCCGCCGGCACGTCCCCGTCCCACAGGTAGGTGGTGCGTAGCCCCGCCCGTTCGCACACCTTCTCCATGCGCCGCCCAAAGGCATCATAGCGATAGTCCCACTGCTGGCCGCCCGGGGTTTGCACCCCGATAAGCTGGTTCTGGCTGTTCCAGCGGAACTTGGTCAGTTGCGGGCGGTGGCCTTCCTGCCACAACTGCATCGCGGTCATCCGCCCGGCATCATCATACTCGAACAGGTGCTGGCCGAGCTGGCGTAACCGGTGGCCTTTCTGGTACAGCCGTTCCCCGTCTATCTCATTGAGGCCATCCTCAGACGGGTCCGGGTGCAGTCATACTTTTTTACGTGATTTTTACCTTGATTATCAGCTTATTAAAGAACTGTTTTTACCCGTTTCGCCCACCGCCGCGAACTGAAAACGCCGAGGTGCGTTTTTGCCCTGTGACCACCGTCAGCCGTTGTGCAGTATAGCGTCACTTTTTCTTTGTGATGGGCTGGACAGATTGATTTTGTGAGGCTTTTCACTTCTGGCAACGGGCGAACGCCGACCAACTTGTTTGGGCGGTGGGCGCACGTTCTGCGGGAGCGGGTGGCAGAGAACCCGCAAGCGGCGCATTGCGACGCTCTCAGGCACTGAAGCTCAGGATCTAGCTCGGTTTTGATGATGATGCTTGACTCAAGGGAAGCCCCCCGCGGGGGCTGCACGGGGCGGAGATGGCGAGCACGGTAACGAGCAAGGAGCACAGCGACTGCGAGCCGGGCGCAGCCAGTGCAGCGGGGG
>NZ_CAWQMW010000078.1:0-2590 GCF_963895965.1 Xenorhabdus sp. PB30.3
CCATAAACGGCATGACACAATAAAAGCGATAGCAGACCACGGTTGCCTGTTGGAATGGTTACCTCCTTACAGTCCGGATTTGAACCCCATCGAACCGAAATGGGCTGAAGTTAAAGCGATAAGAAGACGAGAAAGGTGTTCAATTGATGAACTGTTTATGACGCATGTAAAATATGTCTAATTATTTTGATTTAGCTATAGGTTGGAGATCATCACGCAGAAATGCTTCGGCCTGCTGTTCTGTAATTACATCCCCCTTTTTTAACCCCTTTTGTATGACCGTAACCAATGGTCCACGGAATACCTCCGGTTGCAGGATCAGGGTAGGCTTTCAGTTTCAGGCCTTCATACTGTTTGATGCACTCAAGGCCTTTATCGCTGATTTCCATCAGAAGATACTCCTGCTCTTTTCTCTGCCACCTTACGCAACAATTGGCCGATAAAGTCCGTCCCTAAATAACCAATTATCACACTGCCGATATAAGCTAAATCAGGATTCAGACCAAACAGAGTTAATACATCACGAATGAACCAGGCGAACATGGCACATATAAAGGCATCGATAGAGACTTTTAACCAACCGACACCGTTATAGCGGCCTCGGAGAAATGCCATTGTTCCTGCGAGTACAGCTCCGATGCCTTGTTCTTTTATTGAAACAAGCCAGTCACAGAGATGTGCCCAGATATCAGGGTTTTCTTTCACCTTTATATTTTCCCCTGTTCAAGCAATTTATATTCGTGAGGAGAAATAGATTCGTTCTTAGGTTCTGTCATTAAGTTAGAATACCGACCAAAATAATTGCAGAGGCGAAAATAAAACCCCAGCATATGCTAGGGCTAAAAAGAATTGTTTTAATAGATTAATCATACCATTTACATTGAAAACGATATGTTTTTCCTTCTTGTTTTAACAGTTCAACCACTTTCTCTGATTCACTATTCTCGTATCTATAATACACCGACTTGGAGTCAGGCAGCACTTTACTCGATTTACCAAGATTATATTCTTTGTCATCTATAACAATTATCAGAGTCTTATCATCCAGCTTTTCAAACCAACCCTTATTCTTATTTTTGTGAAAATTAAACCCAAAATCACGACCGAGATTATCTACGTTATAAGACCAAACTGAAGGAAGAGGCCCGCGTTTGGTAATATCATTTTCAATAACGTCTAAGGCTTCTTTAAGGTCTCCAAACACCATACCGTCACCCGGTTTACGGGTTATATCAAAAACTAAATTATATTTTAGTTTTTTTTGTTCTGATTCTGGCTCTGGTTCCGTCTTATCTTCAAAGTACTTCCAATCACACGCCATCATATCTTCCTGCGTTGGCTGCCACGGTACAAAATTACCGTGTTCATTGCGCAGATCAATGTGAGTCAAATAATCATATTGAGTCCCAACCGCAACGCCATCAACGGCGTAAGCGCTATCTTTTTCCACGGCCAAATTATTGACACGTGGAGTGATAGCCAGATACATCTCATTATTCCCTTGGCAATTCACCCAAACAGAACGGGTAACGCGCTTGCGTAGTTTTAATTGAATCAAAGCCCAAGAAAACGAACCTACCGGTGCAATAAAACAATCACAGTGATATTGTTTTGGATCAAAAGGGCATTCATGTTCAGGCTTAATAAATTCAGACATAGTATTTCCTTATATTTATAAATAATGGGAAGTTAAATTTAATATTTAATTTCCTTCTGCTGTTAAACAGGATGAATATATTAATAAACTCTTATGATTGAATATATCGATTCGCCTTGTGTGGTCATTTTTACAATCCACTGAAATCGATTTCATTTATTTATAAACAATTTGATTTCCTGCTCCGTCTGCTTAAACCGTTCTTCTTCCAGCTCTACCCCCAACACACGACGATTGAGTTTTAACGCGGCTTTCAGTGTCGCCCCGGAACCCATAAAGAAATCGGCCACCAGCTCCCCTTCCCGGCTGCTGGACTGGATAATATGCGCCATTAAATCAGCGGGTTTTTCGCAAGGATGCTTGCCCGGATAATACTGTACCGGGGCAAACTGCCAGACATCGGTATAAGGCACGTCGGCGGTGACGGTGAAGGAACGGCGCATTAAACCGTATTCCTGACGCAGTTCGTCATACTGACGCGACAGGGTTAAATGGGAATCCACCAGCTCAGGATACGGGGTATTCAGTTCGCCCCGCCGGTGCTTTTCTTTGGCGGTACGGTCAAACAGCCCTTGCAACTTTTGATAGTCCGTTTCACTGGGTAACTGCCACTGGCTGTCGCTGAACCAGTGACTGGACATCTGCTTTCCGGTGGCTTTGTGTATGGCTTTTGCTGTGATGCCTAACGCTTTGCGAGCATCCCGAAAATAATCGACCAGCGGTTTAAATACCGACTGTTTCAGCTCCCGGCACTGTTTGAAATAGCCATCGCCTTTCGGATGGTATGGCCCTTGATAATGTTCGGCAAAAATAATACGTTCTGTGGCCGGAAAATACATGCGCAGGCTTTCTTTATGCTGCCTGCGCCACGGGCCAGACGGTTTCGCCCAGATAATCTGGTTCAGCACGTTAAACCGTTCCCGCACCAGCAGT
>NZ_CAWQMW010000079.1:0-65331 GCF_963895965.1 Xenorhabdus sp. PB30.3
CATATATTAAGCATTCAATTATAGATAAGAGTAACCACCATGTTTGAAATTTAATTTGGAATATTATTCTGCTTTTTGGTTTGCTACTTGCCTTTTTGCGATATAAACGCTTTACTTATACTTGTTTGTTGGCGATTCTGGTTGTTACTCTGATTGGGTAGCATGTGCTTATCACTGAGCATAAGCTCTTTTCAGAATTAAAGTAAAAATTCAGTTTACCAATGAAAAATTCGGTGCTTACAGCGGTTGTTTTATTTACATTCCGTAACCGCGTTTATAGCACTTATCATTTCATATGTAATTTTAAACAATAATATATTATCAATCACTATGGCACATCGTTTATCATCTAAAGATATTTTGGCATTAGGTTTTATGACCTTTGCCTTATTCGTCGGGGCGGGGAATATTATCTTTCCGCCTATGGTTGGCTTACAGGCCGGAGAGAATGTTTGGATTGCAGCTGCTGGCTTTTTGCTGACCGCTGTTGGCCTGCCTGTTATCACTGTTATTGCTCTGGCTAAAGTCGGTGGCGGTATTGAAGCGCTGAGTTCTCCTATGGGGAAAACGGCGGGTTTGGTACTGGCTACTGTCTGTTATCTGGCGGTTGGCCCACTGTTTGCAACACCGAGAACGGCAACGGTTTCTTTTGAAGTCGGTATTGCGCCAATAACAGGAGGCGGAAAACTTTCGCTTTTCATTTACAGCGTCATCTATTTCCTGTTGATGATTCTGATATCACTGTATCCCGGTAAATTATTGGATAATGTTGGGCGTATACTAGCGCCTATTAAGATGTCTGCATTAGTTATTCTGGGGATTGCAGCTATATTGTGGCCGGCGGGTAATCCGATTCCGGCGACAGAAGCTTATCAGGAAATGCCATTCTCAAATGGTTTTGTGAACGGTTATCTGACTATGGATACTCTGGGGGCAATGGTTTTTGGTATTGTGATTGTTAATACTGTGCGTTCCAGAGGAGTAGAGTCTTCTGCATTACTGACTCGCTACACCGTATATGCAGGCTTAATCGCAGGGCTTTTTCTTACGCTGGCTTACCTCTCTTTTTTCAAATTAGGTGAAGGTAGCGGTGCATTAGTACCTAATGCTGAGAATGGTGCTGTGATCTTACACGCTTATGTCCAGAATACTTTTGGCAACTATGGCAGTTTTCTCCTTGCAGTACTGATCTTTATGGCCTGTATGACGACTGCAATTGGCTTAACTTGCTCCTGTGCCGAGTTCTTTAGCCGTTATCTGCCACTGTCGTATCGTACACTGGTTTTATTATTGGCTTTTTTCTCCATGCTGGTTTCCAATCTGGGGTTGAGTCATTTGATTACGTTTTCAATTCCGGTACTTACAGCAATTTATCCACCTTGTATTGTGTTAGTACTATTGAGCTTCACCCGTGGTTTGTGGAATAACTTCTCCTGGATACTGGCTCCGGCTATGCTGGTGAGTCTGATGTTTGGGGTACTGGATGCAGCTAAGGCTTCAAATTATTTTGTTCATTTTTTGCCGGAATGGGCGACACATCTCCCTCTGGCTGACCAAGGACTAGCGTGGCTAATTCCGACTTTGTCGTCGGTGGGTATATTTGCTATTTATGACCTTATTGTGGCTGAAAGAAAAATCCCAAAGCATGAGGTATAGCAGAAATAAAATCGATTATTATTCGTTAATTTTATTTCTAGAAACGATAAGCGGCACAAATTAGTGCCGCTTTTTACCTTTATGAGTTATTGATTATATTTTTAAAAAGAATTGCATTATTGAATAATAAATATAATTTTTATATCACTTGATAAGCGATATTATAAGTCCTCAATATCGCATTAATAGCGTGTTAGTTAAGGTGGTTTTGAGTGGGTTTTATAGGGCGAATAGCTTGTTTAATCAGAGTAACTATACCGGTACATTTATATGTGTGCTCAGATTATATTTATTGAGTCAATATTTTTTAATATTAATGTGAACATAAATATCACCTTTTTGGTATTAACGAAAAATTATATATATTTAGGTATTTAAGTAATATATAGGTAGTTATTTTACCAGATTGCGATGCTTTCTTCTGATGGCTTCCGACATTAGGTATGCTGAACGTGGTGAAGTTTGCACTACTTTAATTGATGGCAATGAGCGTGAGGTTCATTAGATTGAGTGAAAACACTAAACGTAGCACCCAACAGTATATCGTGGCATTATCTACGATAATCCACTGCTCCGTCATATCTATTCTGGGTCAAGATGATTCAGAACATAAATGAGATACTAACAGGCTCATTACACAATAATATCGACGAGATAATGGAGACACTTAAACGTTGCTTGGATAAGTGGCACCTTATCGATAGGTAGTTATTGGCGATTGTGGCTGTTTTTATCATTATCATTTTGTATCTTGCGGGGATTAGTGAATATGATGCTACCACTGATTGTTGGGTCAGGATCCAGTTTCGCGAGTGGAACTCAATTAACTGCATTGGTTACTATCTTATCTGTAATTGTATTTAAAACAATAAGTTAACAATTATTATGACATACTGTTTATCATCTAAAGATATTTGGGCATTCGGTTTTATGACCTTTGCCCCATCCCACGGGGCAGAATATACGATTTCCCCGTCTATGGTTAACCTGCAGGCAGGTGAGCATGTTTGGAACGCTGATGCGGCTCTTTTGCTGACTGCTGTGGAACTGGATACATGTGCTGGCACCGTATCTGTTCGGGGGTTAGCATGAGCCAACAATGGACTTCCCGTTTGGGACATATATTAGCAGCAACAGGATCTGCCGTTGGCATTGGTGCCATTTGGAAATTCTCTTATGTTTCAGCCACAAATGGTGGTGGTGCATTTCTGATTGTATTTTTATTGTTTAGTTTTGTGATTGGATTAGCCGTCCTGTTAGCTGAAAACATACTGGGCAGTAGTACAAGTGAAGTGGCTGTTAATGCGTTTAAAAAATTACTCGGTAAACACTGGGGATGGGTTGGCTTTATAGGTGTACTGAGTTCATGGTGTATCTATAGTTTCTACAGTGTAGTTGGTGGCTGGACCATCGGTTATACAGTGATGGCGGGCACAGGCCAGTTAAATATTACAGATACCTCTCAGCTATCATCTATTTTCACCAATTTCATTAGTGATCCTTGGTGGCCGATAGTTGCACATCTGGCATTTTCAGGGCTAACTTGTTACGTCGTGCTATCTGGTGTGCAAAAAGGTTTGGAAAAAGCAGTTAAGGTCATGATGCCAATGTTATTCCTGATCATGATAATGCTGATTATTGTCGGTATCCGCTTACCCGGATCATCAGAAGGTCTAAAATTATTTTTATACCCAGACTTCAATAACTTGACCGGAAAAGGTGTTTTAGATGCATTAGGGTTGGCATTCTTTTCACTTTCTATCGGTTTGGGTATTCACATTACTTATAGTTCCTACTTACCGAGTAATAAAGGTATTTGTAGGTCGAGTATCTGGGTTGTAATCCTCTCCTGTTTGGTCTGTGTATTGGCTGGTCTGATGATTTTTCCTGCTTTGGCTGCGGCGGGTTTACAACCCAATGCAGGCCCCGGGTTAACGTTCATGACAATGCCAATTTATTTTGCGAGTCTGCCCGGTGGTTCAATATTAGCAGTCACGTTCTTTTTGTTATTACTGATGGCCGCACTGACTTCAGCAATTTCATTACTTGAGCACATTGTTGCTTATGTTCAGAGTCGTTTTAAATGGCAGCGCCGTAAAGCAAGCTTAGTCGTCACGGCATCGATTATGTTAATGGGGATCCCTGTTTCCTTATCTTTTGGCCCACTAAGTCACGTCACATTAGGTGGAAAAACCATCTTTGACATGCTGGATTTCATTACTTCCAATGTTTTGATGCCATTGTTCGGGATTATCATTTGCCTCGTATTTGGCTGGTCACATAAGGCTAATGCTTTAATACCTGAGAATATGCCATCGCGGAGCCGCCAGTGTTTACTGTTTATATGGAGATATGTCGGGCCATTATGCATTGGGGTGATTTTAGTACACGGCCTTATGCCTAGCTAACACACTATCTGAGTGGCTTTGAAAAATAGCTAAAATAAATAAGGGTGAGCATTTGAATGCCTACCCTTATTTTTTAACTGTGTTTTTAGCTGAAGGTATTGTTCTTAATAACCGATGGCTGCACCGGCTGGTCGCCGTACATCATTAGCGCCATAGATATATCCTTCGCGAACCTTGCCTGAAACAGCAGAGTCATTGCCTGATGAGTTGATCGGAGAAACTCCGGCTGCACCCGGTAAACCTATCATGATTAATTCAGTTGCACCCCATGGAGTCTGCTCCACCATTTTATAACCCATTTTTTCCAGCAGATTTAAGGTATCTTTCGAAAGACCACGCTGCTCATAATAGACTTCATCTGGCAGCCATTGGTGATGAATCCGCGGGCTGTTCACAGCTTCTTGTGGCGGCATATCAAAGTCAATGATGTTCAGCGCGGCTTGTAAAGTAATGGAGATAATTCTTGAACCACCCGGAGAACCTAAAACCAGAAAGATTTTATTATCTTTGGTCACTAATGTCGGGCTCATTGATGATAGTGGGCGCTTACCGGGGGCAATGGAATTGGTTGCTCCCTGAACTAGACCATACATGTTCTTCGCGCCAATTTTCGTGGTGAAATCATCCATTTCATCATTGAGGAAAAAGCCGGTTCCCGGTGCAATAACGACAGCGCCAAAGCGCCCATTAATGGTATAAGTTGTTGATACCGCGTTACCATCTTTATCTACCACAGAATAATGCGTTGTTTCCGGTTTTTCATGCGGACCAATACCCGGTTGCACCAATTTGGATGGTGTCGCTTTGTTTGGCTGGATCTCTTTACGGATAGATTCTGCATAACTTTTGCTTAACAAGCGTTCAAGCGGGTTTTTAATAAATGCAGGATCACCGAGGTAAGTGTTTCTATCTATGTAAGCATGGCGCATGGCTTCAGTCAGGGTGTGAATATAGGCGGCTGAGTTGAACCCCATCGATTTCAGATCATAGCCTTCAACAATGTTCAGTATTTCACACAGTGTGACCCCGCCGGAACTGGGTGGAGGCGCAGAGATAAATTTATATCCGCGATAGCTACAGGTAACTGGCGTTGTTTCGGTAATAGTATAATTGGCAAAATCAGCTGCTGTAATAATCCCGCCTGATTTCTTTGAGGTTTCTTCAATGATTTGAGGAATTTTGCCATGATAGAAAACATCTGGCCCTTGTTTGGCAATCATTTCCAGCGTGTTGGCTAAATCAGTCTGAATTAATTTGTCTCCGGGCTGGAATGGAGTGCCATCTTTACGCAGAAAAATTCGGGCAGCTTCCGGATCCTGAGCAAAACGTTTGACTGTGGTATCCATAATATCGGTATCACCACGGGTCAGGGTATACCCTTCACGCGCCAGCTTAATGGCCGGAGCCATTACTTGTTCGCGGGTTAATGTACCGTATTTTTGCAGCGCGGTATCCAGCCCCATAACTGTTCCCGGTACACCAGCAGCGTAGTATCCATACAGGCTGGCCCCTTTGATAACATTACCGTCTTTGTCCAGATACATATCGGCACTGGCTGCCGCAGGTGCTGTTTCACGAAAATTAATAAATTTATCTGTACCATCTGCCAGATGAATGGTCATGAAACCACCACCACCAATATTACCGCAGCAGGGATTGACGACTGCTTCTGCATAGCCTACAGCAACAGCGGCATCAATAGCGTTACCGCCCATTTTGAGAATATCAACCCCCACCTGTGATGCCAGATGTTGCGCACTGACAACCATGCCCTGTTTGGCTTCAACTGCAAGTCCAGTGGCTGCGTAAAGAGAGGATGAGACGAATAGTGAGGCGACGATGAACGGAATTTTCCATGTTTTGGACATATTTTCCTCCTGATTTTTGGGCTGTAGGGGAAAACCCAAAAGGTTATAAGGTTATGTTAATTATTTGTAATGTAACATTATCGGAAGCTCAGGATTTTTGAAAGATGATTTTCTATGTGTCAGTCAATAATTCGGAATATTTCAGAATGAATCTTCATTTGCATACTTCGAATCTGAAGTTATTTCGCGGCGGTAAGTAAACAAACAGTGTGATTGTGGGGTGTGAGTGCAACTAATAAAGAGGTAGCCTGAAAGATAATGGATAAGAAAAAACCAGCCGACAATGCGGCTGGTTTATAAAATCCATTAACAATGTGATGCTATTAAAGGATTGAATACTGACGAAGATTACAGTTTGTCAGCATTTTTAGTCAGGTATTTTGCTACGCCTTCAGGAGAAGCGCCCATACCTTCCTGGCCTTTTGCCCACTGTGCAGGGCAAACTTCGCCGTGTTCTTCGTGGAATTGCAGCGCGTCAACCATACGCAGCATTTCGTCAATGTTACGGCCCAGTGGCAGATCGTTAACAACCTGATGACGAACAACGCCGTTTTTATCGATCAGGAAAGAACCACGCAGAGCAACACCCGCTTCTGGATGCTCAATGCCGTATGCTTTCATGATGTCACGTTTGATGTCAGCAACCATTGGGTATTTAACTTCGCCAATGCCGCCTTCGCTGATTGGAGTTTTACGCCATGCGTTGTGAACGAACTCAGAGTCGAAAGAAACGCCAATAACTTCAAAACCACGTTTTTGGAATTCTTCATAGCGATGGTCGAAAGCAATCAGCTCAGAAGGACAAACGAAAGTGAAATCCATTGGCCAGAAGAAGATAACAGCTGGACGACCATTCAGGTGATTTTTCAGGTTGAAGTTATTAACGATTTCGCCGTTACCGAGAACTGCAGAAGCTGTAAAATCAGGGGCTTGGCGGGTTACTAAAACCATAATTGACTCCTAAAAATTCTGTAGGTGTTTGTGGAAACGGGTTACAGCATAAGGAATTAAGTGATAGCAATAAAGGATAAATTACCAATTGATATAATAGTTTTTACCTATCAATAACCTATTTTTAATTCCTTTTAGCCTACCATAAGATAAAGCTATTTGGAAAAAGTGCAAGGTTCTGGCGAAATTTCCTGTCCGGGCTGGCTGTGGTTCATCACAAGATCCATCATTTGCGGGTAAAATTGCCAGAATAGTGTTTCAAAATCAGAGTAATGCTCTTCTATATCCTGATAAGAACCTGCCAGAGCGGATAATTTAGGGCGTCTGCGTGCCATACCCTGTAGCACATTGGCAATACATGTCAGGTCAGCGTAACGAATAAGCAGATTTTGTGACCAGAGATATTGATTCAGTTCCTGAAATTTTTCAGGGGTAACACTGAGGTGAGGCTCTATTTGATTGCGCGCTAGCTGCACAAACTCAGGCAAGGAGTAATTTTTTTCGAGTTTGTTCCAGTGCTTGGACAGGAAATGATCCCAGATGATATCAAGGGTTATAGGGGCTACGCGCCGATATTCGCTACGAAATAGAGTCCGGGCTTCGATGACCAGCGGATGACTGTCTGTCAGGCTGTCTATCCTGCGATGAAGACGAATGCCCGAGACAACATCAGGAGCGAACCGGCCTTCCGGGGTTCCACGGACAAAATCCGCCATTAAATTACCCAGCAGAGAGCTTTCAGATAATGTAGCTAAATGGAGGTGTGCGAGAAAATTCATGGTGAGAGTATAACGCAAATAGTTAAACTAATATGCTTCTTTCTTGCACCATTGCCCGTGCAGCACTAGACTAGTCCGCCTGTTTTTTTGAATGATACAGATAAAATGCGTGTCGCTGATTTTACATTTGAACTGCCAGAAGAGTTAATTGCTCATTATCCCCAACCACAACGCAGTGGCTGCCGCTTGCTCTCCCTTGATGGGGAAACGGGGGAGCTGACTCACGGTATTTTTACTGATGTGCTGAATAAACTGGAAGCAGGTGATCTGCTGGTTTTCAATAACACCCGGGTTATTCCTGCCCGCTTGTTTGGCCGTAAGGCAACAGGTGGCAAATTAGAAGTTTTGGTCGAAAGGATGTTGGATGATAAGCGAGTACTCGCTCACGTTCGTGCATCCAAGGCTCCAAAAGAGGGCGCTGAACTTATCCTTGGCGAAGATAAAGCGCTTGATGACAATCAGATAGTTAAGGCTACCATGCTGGCCCGCCACGATGCTTTATTTGAGATTCGTTTCGATGATGAGCGTGATGTATTGACCATTCTGGATGAAATCGGTCATATGCCATTGCCGCCTTATATTGCCCGTCCTGATGAAGAATCAGATAAGGAATTATACCAGACGGTATACAATGAGCGTCCGGGCGCCGTTGCTGCACCGACTGCCGGATTGCACTTTGATGAGCCGCTTTTGGTTGCCTTACGTGAAAAAGGTGTCGAAATGGCGTTTGTTACTCTGCATGTCGGGGCGGGAACTTTTCAGCCAGTACGTGTAGATACCATCGAAGACCATATAATGCATGCTGAATATGCAGAAGTGCCGCAGAATGTTGTTGATGCAGTACTAGCATGTAAGGCTCGTGGTAATAAAGTTGTGGCAGTGGGGACAACATCTGTCCGTTCGTTGGAGAGTGCCGCCCGAGCCTGTCAGGATGGGCTTATTGCGCCGTTTTTTGATGATACCCAAATTTTTATCTATCCGGGCTTTGAATATCAGGTTGTTGACACTCTGATTACCAATTTCCATTTGCCGGAATCCACTCTGATTATGCTGGTTTCTGCATTTGCGGGTTATAAAAATACCATGAGCGCTTATAAGGAAGCAGTAACTGAAAAGTATCGCTTCTTTAGTTATGGTGATGCGATGTTTATTAATCGCAACTCAGTGGCTGCAAAAGAGATGGTAGAGGTTGCCACTGATATTGATCAAGCTGAATAGATGGATTGAGGAAATGATTAACCCGCAGGAAATTGCGGGTTAAATGGTTACTCATCATTAAGCAGCTCTGACTATATAATTGAAGGCTATATTGCGGGGGCGAGTTTCTTTTCCTGTTGAGTTAGCAACCGCATTATCCATATAACCATAACCACCAGATCCCATTCCAATGGCAATGCCTAATCCTCTGGGATCAGCACCATAGTTAATGTTTTTTTGGACGCTATTAAAAATGGCGCTCCCTGTACCTAAATTCTCAGCACCCGCCGTGGATCTAGACCACATGCGGTGAATTCTGTGGTTATGTGGTGCAATATCTGCTGCTTGATGAGAAAGCAGATGTCGGCCAGCATCCACTCCTCGGCTATTATCCCAACCGCGAATAAACTCTCCTCGCAAATCGGGTAGCACACCAGATGGATAAGCAAGAGCAAGTTTCGGGTATCTTACAGGATCAAATGAGTCACCGTTACATATCAGCCAACCCTCTGGTGGTGTTGCTGTTGGCCAAGGTACGGGAACACCAGCAGGTAAGGATAATTCTTCCATTAATGTTTCTATTCCAAGGTTTTTCACAAACTCTTTCTTATCCGGTATATCAGCCCCGTTCTGGTTCTTTGCTAAGCGAGTATTAGCATTGTCATTTGCACTATTAGCGACATTGTTCGCATTATCAGCGTTATTGTTTGCCGTATTCGCCAAATCATAGGCAGTTTTAACCGCTTTTGGTGTTGCAGCCATAGTCTCGCTATCACTGCCAGTATCATTACTCAGAATAGTAAAACCTTTATCTTGCAGCGTGGCATCTGGGTGGTTGCGGCTTTGAGCGTGTTCTGCAATCGCTTTTTTGACATATTCCGGTGTTGTAACGACAGCAAGGTTACTATCTTCTGAAACAAGGACGTCAGGTTTTTGATTTTGCATAGTTATTCCCTCATTTAATCAACAATACACATTGCCAAGTAACATAAAGGCGTTGGAAGACTTCTCCGCCAGTGAATATCAATAACGTGGTTTATCGATACTGAAATAACGGCCTTAAACGATATTTGATAGGTTGCATGTTTTGTTGCAGGATGACATACAATGACAGGCGAGTAATTAATCAAATTTATCAAATAACTGATGGGGTTGTTGGAAGGTTCATCGCTGGTTTATTGGCGTTTTTGATTTTTATCAGAAACATTGGTGGCACTTTATTAATGCAGGCTGACACCATTGATATTGGATTAAAATCCTTCAATTCAGATAAGCCGCTTCATGCAGTTTTTTTGAACCTTTCAGGACCGAAGCTATCTCAGCAGGTTAGCAAAAAGGTGGGGTGCATTTGGCACACAAAAATTTCCTAATATCCTTCAAACTTTTTTAATGATGTGTCAACTTTGACAAAATTGTGTCACAAGGAAGTAGGAATGACACAAAAATTCGCAAATATTGACATACCGTATATCACAAGGCTGGCGTGTACAGTGGCGTCATTAGTGTTTAGAATGCATCATTTTATGTCAAACATCAGACTGTTTTTCTGATGTCTGGAGGTTAAGTGAAATTTGAGTTACAAAAAACGGATGGGCATGCCCGCCGTGGCCGTCTGATTTTTGATCGTGGTGTAGTGGAAACACCTGCCTTTATGCCAGTGGGAACTTACGGCACAGTTAAAGGTATGACACCGGAAGAGGTTAAAGATACAGGAGCACAAATCCTGCTGGGCAATACTTTCCATCTTTGGTTGCGTCCGGGTCAGGAAATTATGAAACTGCATGGAGATTTGCATGATTTTATGCAGTGGCACGGCCCAATTCTGACTGACTCAGGCGGTTTTCAGGTCTTCAGCCTCGGTGCTATGCGTAAGATTAAGGAAGAGGGGGTTCATTTCCGCAATCCTATCAACGGAACGCCTGTTTTCCTCAGCCCGGAAAAATCAATGGAAATCCAGCATGATCTGGGTTCCGATATCGTTATGATTTTTGATGAATGTACGCCATACCCAGCGGACTGGGATTATGCCAAACGTTCTATGGAAATGTCACTACGTTGGGCTGCGCGCAGCCGCCAGCGTTTTGATGAGCTGGGCAATAAAAATGCGCTGTTTGGTATTATTCAGGGCAGTGTCTACGAAGATTTGCGTGATGTATCTGTCAAAGGGCTGGTGGAAATCGGTTTTGATGGTTATGCAGTGGGTGGTCTGGCTGTGGGCGAACCAAAAGAAGACATGCATCGCATTTTAGAACATGTCTGTCCACAAATTCCGCAGGATAAGCCACGCTATCTAATGGGCGTTGGTAAACCGGAAGATTTGGTTGAAGGTGTTCGTCGCGGTATTGATATGTTTGACTGCGTTATGCCGACCCGTAATGCCCGAAATGGTCATCTTTTTGTGACGGAAGGTGTGATCAAGATCCGCAATGCGAAGCATAAAGAAGATACATCGCCATTAGATGAGCATTGTGACTGCTATACTTGCCGGAATTATAGCCGTGCGTATCTGCATCACCTTGATCGCTGTAACGAAATTCTTGGTGCAAGGCTGAATACGATACATAATTTAAGGTATTATCAGCGTCTGATGGCCGGAATTCGTCAAGCCATTGAAGAAGACAGACTGGAACAGTTTGTTGAAGAGTTTTATCAGCGGATCGGTAAACCCGTTCCACCGTTAAATGTATAATTTGGCGTGACTAACCAGCCTCAATGTGTGTAGCATATTGGGCTGGTTTTTGATCGAGCCACTGTCGATTTTCGATAGCAATTTTTTCGATAACCAATTTTCGTAATCTGTTTGTTTGTAAACTGTTTTTTCGCAAAATAAGTGTTTTCGATAACAATGAGGGATATTTGATGAGTTTTTTTATTTCTGAAGCTGCGGCAGCTGCTGGCGCACCAGCACAAGCTCAGGGAAACCCATATTCTCTGATTATCATGCTGGTTGTTTTCGGCCTGATTTTCTATTTCATGATCCTGCGTCCACAACAAAAACGCACCAAAGAACATAAAAAACTGATGGAGTCCATCTCCAAGGGAGATGAAGTGCTGACTTCTGGTGGTTTGGTTGGTCGTGTCTCTAAAGTGTCTGAAACGGGTTACGTTGTTATTGCCCTGAATGACACCACAGAAATAACTGTCAAGCGTGATTTCGTTGCTGCCATTCTGCCGAAAGGTACGATGAAAGCTATTTAATTTTCCGATTTTCCCGAAGGGAACTGCCGTGTTGAACCGTTATCCTTTGTGGAAGTATCTGATGCTGATCGCTGCGATCCTCATCGGTCTGCTTTATGCACTTCCCAACCTTTATGGTGAGGATCCGGCTGTACAAATCACTGGCGCGCGAGGTATCGCCGCCAGTGAAAAAACGCTGGACCAAGTCCGTAATGTTTTAGATAAAGATCATATTCAGAGTAAGTCCATTGCGCTGGAAAATGGGGCAATCCTTGCTCGTTTCAATAGTACTGATGTTCAGCTCCGCGCCCGTGAAGCACTGGTTTCGGCTTTGGGCGAACAATATGTCGTGGCATTAAACCTTGCGCCTGCGACACCCGTCTGGTTAAGTAAAATCGGTGCAGAGCCGATGAAACTGGGGCTGGATTTGCGTGGTGGGGTTCACTTCCTGATGGAAGTCGATATGGACACCGCCCTGAGCAAGCTTCAGGAACAGAATATTGATAGCCTGCGTTCCGAACTGCGTGAACAGGGCATTGCTTATTCCACTATCCGCAAGGCAGAAAATTACGGTGTAGAAATCCGTTTCCGTGATAATGATGCCCGCTCTAAAGCAGAAGACTACCTCGAACCTCGTCACCGTGACCTTGTATTCTCTACTGGTAATAACAGTACGCTGAAAGCGGTTATGACGGATGAGCGTCTGCGCGAAGCCCGCTCTTATGCTGTTCAGCAGAACATCACCATCCTGCGTAATCGTGTTAACCAGTTGGGTGTTGCTGAGCCTCTGGTACAGCGTCAGGGTGCGGATCGTATTGTTGTTGAGTTACCGGGTATTCAGGATACCGCCCGCGCGAAAGAAATCCTTGGTGCAACGGCAACACTGGAATTCCGTCTGGTAAACACCAATGTTGATCAGAGTGCCATTGTATCGGGGCGTATTCCGGGCGATTCAGAACTGAAATATACTCGCGATGGCAATCCTGTTGTGCTGTATAAGCGTGTGATCCTGACAGGTGACCATATCACCGATTCCACCTCGAGCACTGATGAGAACGGTTATCCGCAGGTCAATATCTCACTGGATAGTGCCGGTGGTACTGCGATGTCTAACTTCACTAAAGATAACTTGCAGAAGCCGATGGCTACCCTGTTTGTGGAGTATAAAGACAGCGGTAAGAAAGATGCTAACGGTCGTGCGATTCTGGCTAAACATGAAGAAGTCATCAACGTTGCGACTATTCAGTCTCGTCTGGGTAATAGTTTCCGTATTACAGGGATTAGTAACCCGAACGAAGCCCGTCAGCTGTCGTTATTGTTGCGCGCAGGTGCCCTGATTGCACCTATTCAGATTGTTGAAGAGCGTACAATCGGTCCAACTCTTGGTTTGCAGAACATCGAACAGGGGCTTGAAGCCTGTCTGTGGGGGCTGATTTCCTCCGTACTGTTCATGGTGGTTTACTACCGTAAATTCGGTCTGATCGCCAGTAGCGCACTGTTGGCGAACTTGGTACTGGTTGTTGGCGTTATGTCTCTGTTGCCGGGGGCGACATTAACGATGCCGGGTATTGCCGGGATCGTACTGACTCTGGCCGTTGCCGTCGATGCGAACGTTTTGATAAACGAGCGTATTAAAGAAGAGCTGCGCAACGGGCGTTCTGTACAGCAGGCGATACATGAAGGTTATAAAGGTGCGTTTTCCAGTATTATTGACGCCAACCTGACGACGCTGATTACCGCTGTGATCTTGTATGCTGTAGGGACGGGTTCCATCAAAGGCTTTGCAATCACAACCAGTATCGGTGTCGCGACGTCAATGTTCACTGCCATTGTAGGAACACGTGCAATCGTGAACCTGCTGTATGGTGGTAAGCGCATCAATAAGCTGTCAATTTAAGGAGCACGTTGTGGCACAGGATTATACTGTTGAACAATTAAACTATGGGCGTAAAGTCATTGACTTTATGCGCTGGGACAACGTTGCTTTTACTATCTCATTGCTGCTGTTGGTTGCTTCCATCGCTATGATGGCAACGCGTGGGTTTAACTGGGGGCTTGATTTTACCGGCGGTACGGTAATTGAGATAAACCTGAGCAAGCCCGCAGATCTGGACAAGATGCGTGAGAGTCTGGCGAAAAATGGTTTTGCTGATCCACTTCTGCAAAACTTCGGCAGCAGCCGTGATGTGATGGTTCGTATGCCTCCGGCAACAGGTAACGCGGGTCAGGAGCTGGGTAATAAAATCATCTCGGTCATTAACGCGGATATAGATAAAGACGCAGTTGTTAAACGAGTTGAATTTGTAGGCCCAAGTGTGGGAAGCGAATTAGCACAGACTGGGGCAATGGCCCTGTTGGTGGCGCTAATCTGTATCCTGATTTATGTCGGATTCCGTTTCGAATGGCGTCTGGCGCTAGGTGCTGTTATCGCACTGGCTCATGACGTTATCATTACATTGGGCGTATTGTCGTTATTCCACATTGAAATTGACCTGACCATCGTCGCATCGTTGATGTCTGTTATCGGTTATTCACTGAATGACAGTATTGTGGTTTCGGATCGTATTCGTGAGAACTTCCGTAAGATACGTCGTGGTACGTCGTATGAAATTACCAACGTTTCTCTGACTCAAACCCTGAGTCGTACGATCATGACTTCTGCAACAACATTGCTGGTAGTGGTAATGCTTTATATCTTCGGTGGAGAAATGCTGAAAGGCTTCTCACTGGCGATGTTAATCGGGGTTTCCATTGGTACGGCATCTTCCATTTATGTTGCTTCTGCACTGGCGTTAAAGCTGGGTATGAAGCGTGAGCATATGATTGTACAGAAAGTGGAGAAAGAAGGGGCAGACCAGCCGTCCATTCTTCCTTAATTATGTTTCTGTATGTAATTGCATAGTTTTTAATAACATAAGCAGTCTAATTTAAACACCCTGTAAGTGCTCACTTACAGGGTGTTTTTCATTATCACTTCAGGGTAAACTGTCTTCCTGTTCGGTTAACTGTCAGGAAACAATATGCATTGCCCATTTTGCGCAGCCGTTGATACAAAAGTTATTGATTCCCGTCTGGTAGGGGATGGCTCACAAGTGCGCCGCCGCCGTCAGTGTCTCGAATGTCATGAACGATTCACCACGTTTGAAATTGCAGAACTGGTCATGCCCAGAGTGATTAAAAGTGATGATGTTCGGGAGCCTTTCGACGAAGAAAAATTGCGTCGTGGTATGCAGAAAGCACTGGAAAAGCGCCCTGTCAGCTCCGATGATGTGGAAACAGCAATTAGCCACATTAAATCTCAGGTTAGAGCAACGGGAGAACGTGAAATCCCCTCTAAAATGATTGGAAATTTTGTGATGGATGCATTGAAAAAGCTCGATAAAGTAGCTTATATCCGTTTTGCATCTGTCTACCGTAGTTTTGAAGATATCCGGGAATTTGGCGAAGAGATCGCCAGACTACAAGACTAAAGGCTGCTATATGACTCTTGATGAAACATATATGTCCCGTGCGCTGGAATTGGCGTATCAGGGGCGTTTTACCACATCCCCGAATCCGAATGTAGGTTGTGTGATCGTTAAAGATGATCAGATAGTCGGGGAAGGTTTTCATTTACGTGCGGGTGAGCCCCATGCCGAAGTCCATGCGCTTCGTATGGCCGGAGAAAAAGCAAAAGGTGCAACCGCTTATGTGACTCTTGAGCCATGCAGCCACCACGGAAAAACCCCTCCTTGTTCTGATGCCCTGATTGCAGCAGGTATCAGCCGCGTTGTAGTGGCAATGCAGGACCCGAATCCACAGGTAGCGGGACGCGGTTTATATAAATTGCAGCAGGCAGGTATTTCGGTTGAGCATGGTTTGATGATGGAACAGGCCGAAATGCTGAATAAAGGGTTTCTTAAGCGTATGCGCACCGGGTTTCCTTATCTGCAACTGAAGCTGGGAGCATCACTGGATGGGCGTACCGCACTGGCATCAGGTGAAAGTAAGTGGATCACTTCACCAGCCGCCCGGCAGGATGTGCAGAAACTGCGAGCACAATGCAGTGCTATCCTGAGTTCCAGTGCAACGGTACTGGCAGACGATCCGTCACTGACCGTCCGCTGGAATGAACTGGATGCAGAAACACAGGCCGTCTATCCGCAGGAAGCTTTACGTCAGCCAGTTCGTATCATTGTCGATAGTAAAAATCGAATCACACCGCAGCATCAGGTAGTTCAACAAACCGGTCAATGTTGGTTAGCACACACTGACATAGATGGTTCAGATAGTGCAAATAGTGCTGATAAAAATGAACAGCAATGGCCTGATAATATAGAAAAAATATTACTGCCAGTACACGGTACAGGTGTTGATTTAGTGCTGTTGATGATGCAGCTTGGTAAACGTCAGGTAAACTCTGTCTGGGCGGAATGTGGTCCAACGCTGGCTGGTGCATTACTGTCTCTGGGGCTGGTGGATGAGCTTATCCTCTATATCGCTCCCAAAGTATTAGGAAATAGTGCCCGTGGGCTGTTTGCCATCCCTGAACTGCAAAAGTTATTGGATGCGCCTGAATTCACGCTGATAGATGTACAACAGATTGGGCCTGATGTCCGTCTTCGTTTAAAACCGCTCTGATTTAAGTTTGAACATAAATCAAGACGCAGAGAAAAAGAATGTGATAAGATCCGCGCCCCTGCGGATATGAATAAGATATGAGGAAGGCTATGAACGTAATCAAAGGTGTTGTTGCAACTCCTTACGCCCGCATCGCTATTGCGATCGCCCGCTTTAACAACTTCATTAATGACAGCCTGTTGGAAGGGGCCGTGGATGCGCTGGAACGCATTGGTCAGGTTTCTTCGGACAATATCACCGTAGTATGGGTTCCGGGGGCTTATGAATTGCCGTTGACCGTTAAGGCACTGGCTGAGTCCAAAAAATATGATGCGGTGATCGCTTTGGGTACTGTTATCCGTGGCGGTACGGCCCACTTTGAATATGTTGCCGGCGAGTGTAGTTCTGGCCTGTCCAGCGTGGCAATGTCCAGTAATATTCCTGTTACATTTGGTGTTCTGACAACCGAAAATATTGAACAGGCAATTGAACGCGCGGGTACTAAAGCGGGTAATAAGGGCGCTGAAGCTGCCTTGACCGCATTGGAAATGATCAATGTAATTAAAGCCATTAAGGCTTAAGTTTTAGTTTTAATTAAGGGGAATTTTGTGAAACCTGCTGCTCGTCGTCGTGCTCGTGAGTGTGCTGTTCAGGCAATTTATTCATGGCAATTATCTAAAAACAGCATCGCGGATGTTGAATTGCAGTTTCTGTCAGAGCAGGACGTAAACGGTGTTGATGTCACCTATTTCCGTGAATTGCTGTCCGGGGTAGCGGTCAATGCGACAAAATTGGATGCCTTGATGGCTCCTTATCTTTCCCGCCAGCTCGAAGAGTTGGGTCAGGTGGAAAAGGCTATCTTGCGCGTTGCGATGTTTGAACTAAGCTTTCGTGATGATGTCCCCTACAAAGTGGCTATCAATGAAGGTATCGAACTGGCGAAAACCTTCGGTGCTGAAGACAGCCATAAATTCGTGAACGGGGTATTGGACAAAGCTGGCCCGGTAGCACGTAAAAAAAAGTGATTGCCTGCCAATAGCCCCTATTATAACTCGATGATTTTAAACATGAGGCCGGTTTCCCGGCCTCATGTTCTTATCGTCAGTCACTTTTTGGAATTCTATTATGGCATGTGGTGAATTTGACCTCATTGCACGTTATTTCAATCGCCATGTTATCCGCCGACGTGATGTGAATCTAGGGATTGGTGATGATTGTGCGCTGATGACCGTTGCAGAAAAACAAGAACTGGCAGTGACAACAGATACATTAGTTTCTGGTGTTCATTTTCTGCCTGATATTGCTCCAGAAGATTTGGCGTATAAAGCACTGGCTGTCAATATCAGTGATTTAGCTGCTGTAGGGGCAGACCCCGCCTGGGCATCGCTGGCCCTAACCTTGCCTTCTGTCGATGAGGAGTGGTTAAAGCGGTTTAGTGATAGTCTGTTTGAACAACTGAACTATTACGGAATGCAGTTAATTGGTGGTGACACAACCAAAGGCCCGATGAGCCTGACTCTGACTGTACATGGTCTGGTTCCTGCTGGTAGAGCATTACGTCGTACTGGTGCTAAAAACGGTGACTGGATTTATGTCACCGGAACTTTGGGCGATAGTGCGGCAGGGCTGGCTTTGTTGCAGGATCGTCTGAAAATAGAAGAAGCATCGATCCACAACTGGTTGGTTAAACGCCATCTTCGTCCGCAACCACGAGTCTTGCAAGGGCAGGCACTGCGTGATTTGGCCTCATCAGCGATTGATCTGTCTGATGGGCTGATTTCTGATTTGAATCATATCCTGACAGCCAGCCAGTGTGGCGCACGTATTAATCTTGATGCTCTGCCTTATTCTGAAGCAGTGCAGAAATATACAACGCCAGAACAGGCCTTAAACTGGGCTTTGAGTGGTGGCGAAGATTATGAATTGTGCTTTACTGTACCGGAACTGAATCGTGGTGCATTAAATATGGCATTGGCACATACAGGCGCGAGTTTTTGTTGTATCGGGCAAATCAGGCCAGAATCAGAAGGCATCCGCTACTTTAACAATAACGAAGAAGTTGAGCTGGATCTGAAAGGGTTTGACCATTTCAGAACGGACAAAAAACCTCAGGAAGCTTACTATCCATCAGAACATGCAGAGGATGACCAGACGGAGGGAACGCATGGATGACGCAAAACGCCACCTGAAGATGAGCAATCCGTGGCATTTGCTGGCTACCGGATTTGGTAGCGGATTATCGCCGATAATGCCGGGCACAATGGGCTCAGTGGCGGCTATTCCATTCTGGTTACTGTTGGCACAGTTACCGCAATGGGGGATCTGGCTGGCTATTCTGTTGGGCACAATAATCGGTTGTGTGATTTGTCAGAAAGCAGCCGATGCCATGAAAGTAGATGATCCGGGCTGTGTGGTTTGGGATGAGTTTATCGGAATGTGGATTACCTTAATGGCGATCCCTGTTCTCAACTGGCAATGGGTTTTAGTCGCTTTTGTGATATTCCGTATTTTTGATATGTGGAAACCGTGGCCAATCCGCTGGTTTGACCGCTATGTTAAAGGCGGTGTTGGTATCATGCTGGATGATATTATCGCTGCAATTTTTGCGGTAATTGTTATTTGGCTGTTTAATTTTTACCAGTTATTGCCTTTCTGAATCTCTTACTATTACCCGCATCACTGACATTAGCCACTGTTTACAGTGGCTAATTTATTTCTATACCTGTTGAATTTCAAGTTACCATTTTGTTGTTGATTTCATTCATTCACTCTAATTGCTTTATATAGAGAGAGTTATTTATTTTAATTTTTATTTGCGCCTATTCTATTAGGCAATAGCTTTAAGCTTATATAATTTATTTTTCTTTTTTATATGAATAAGGTTTAAGAAATTACCTTTAAAAAATAAAATTATATTATAAAAAATAATAACGGGATAAATTAAGCATCCGTTGACTTGAAGAAGCATAGGAGTATTATTTTTTTGGTCTAATCCAAATTACTATAATGTAGTTTATTTTTATTATTTCTTTCCATTGATAATGGTTTGGAAAGGAATTTGTTGAGCTTAAAATCTGGTTTATGTGACTTTTATCCGCAGCAAGTAAATATAATCATTCGTATAGGAGTTGATTATTTATGAAGTGGTATGTTACTGAATCATTAGAAATAAACAATAAAGTTACCCCCGAAAAAGAAATTAATATTGGAGCTGGGTTTGGTCCAACAGGAATTCCACATATAGGGACTCTTTGTGAAATTATCCGGACTGGTTTAGTTAAAGAAGAACTAACTAATTTAGGAAGGAAAAATAATTTTTTCCTTATTTCAGATGATTTAGACCCATTTAGGAAAATACCGTCTAACGTACCTAACCCAGAAAAATTGAAGGATTATCTGGGGCTACCGGTAAACAAAGTTCCAGATCCATTTGGGGTTTTCTCTTCATTCTCAGAAATGGCAGAAACTCGATTGTTAGAGCTCGCTAAAGAATATGGTATAGACTGTAATATCATAAAAAATTCGCTGGCTTATAAAAATGGTGATTATAACGATTCAATTAAGTTATTTCTGAAAAATTTTACTACTATAAATCAAATATGCAAAGAATCTACCGGGTTTTTGAGGCAGCGAACATATAATATAATAATGCCTATTTCCGAAATAACCGGGAAAGTCCTTGAGCATATCATCATAACAAATGTAGATCCTGACAATGGTGAGATAAGTTATTATATACCATCAGATGAAATTGTGAATAAACCTGGGTATGAATATGGTGTAGAACTTCAGGAACTTTATCAGGGTGAAATATTTGATCAGGAACAAACAATTTCAGTATTAAACGGAAAATCCAAACTCCAATGGAAAACTGACTGGAGCATGCGGTTACTGCATAGAAATATCCACTTTGAAATGCATGGGGAAGATCTAATAGATTCAGCTACAGTTGTTCGCCAGATTTTCAGTGCCTTAAATCGACCTAGCCCTCGTCTTTACAAATATGGGTTGTTTCTTGATTCTTCCGGGAAAAAAATATCTAAGTCAAAAGGAAATGGTTTTTCTCTACAAGATGCCAAAAGCCTTCTGACACGAGAAGCTATCCAGGTTTTTTTATCAAAAGATCCTAAAAAATCCACTAAATTTTATATAGAACAATCCCCCAGATTAAATGATCAAGTTAATGTATTGAAAAAAAACAAAAAACGCCTTTCTTTTCTTAAGATTGCCAGAATATTAAAAGCATCAAATCCTATAACTCTTCTCTCAGCAAAGAAATTTCTTGATTTATACCTAATCGATGGGGAAGTGATATCAGAAGAAGAATTAACTATAAGTTATAATTATTATTTAAAAACCAATAAAAATCGTTATGCTGGTTTAGCAACCGATAAAGAAAGACTGTACTTTTCTATTATTACAAACTTAATGAAAAAAGAAATGTCTTTTAATAAAGAAGAAGTGTTCAAATTGATATTTGATACCTATGAAAACATCTTTCCAGAAAAAGATAGCGCACAAATATGGAATTTACTGTATAGAGGGTTGTTTGGCGATATCTGTGGCCCCAGAATTAAAACATGGATAGAGTTAAATGATGAAAAAGATATTATTGACTGTTTTAGTAACCCATATATACAGAAAAAAGAAAATGACTCACAAGATAATATTGATATTAAAACAAACCCATCAAATTCATCCATAGTGATAAATATAGATAAAAATGAAGAGTTACATATGGTAAAGTTATTCGGTAAAATTAACTTTAATCAAGTTAAGGAAAAGTGTCAGATCCTATCCCGTGAATTAAAAAAACAGAGTAGTTCTTTGATAGAGGCGCTATCTGAATATCAATGTAAAGTTGTCACTGAAGATGAGATTTCCCGTTCAGTTGATATTCTAGAAAATATTGGGGAAAATGAAGCGTATTTTCAGGAAAAAATTTATGGCATTACATCATTTTTACCATTGAATCAGCCAATTTACGCATCTGTATGTTTTGGTTTTATACCTTCTCTTATGGCTGAAAATGTTTGTATACGTCCACCTACGGCAATGCATCACCATTATAAAAAATTTGAAAATGTTATTGATATGTCGAAGATATCTGAATCCTTTTCAGTTTCTTATGAAGAAAAAGAATTATTTTTAAGTCAAAGAGTGAAAATAACAGATGCTGTTATCTTTACCGGTACGCCAGAAAATGCAGTTAAGGTCAGAAAACATTTCAGAAAAAACACGTTGTTTATCTTGAATGGTGCAGGGCATAACCCTCTTGTTATATCAAAAGATGCGGATATAGATTTAGCTATCGAAAGTACTAAACGGGTTGTGCTTTACAATCAAGGTCAGGATTGTGCTGGTCCTAATTCTATACTAGTACACAGCGATATATATGATTTATTCAGGGATAAATTAATATTAAGCTTAAAAGAAATAGAAGGAAAGGTAGGCTCTTATTCTGATTACAATAATATTGTAGGCCCTAACAGTGATGTTGATCATAGTATAAAAATAGCATCTTTATTTAAACTTAATAGAAGTTATTGTACTTATGGTGGGGAAATAAACCCTATAGATGGTATGATAAAGCCGACAGTATTTGAAAAGCCTCTCGTTTTAGGTGGCAATTACAAAGAGTTTTTTGCTCCTGTTTTCTTTTTGCAAAGATATCAGGGCGATCAAGAGCTGGCAGATTATTTTTCTCATTCAAACTATTCTGCTAATGCGATGTATATTTCTTTGTTTGGTACAAGTGATTATATTAGTCATCAATTAAATAAAAGGTTACACTTACCGGATAGTATCCTCCTTAATACTGATTTACATTTAGAGGAACATGGTTATCTCCCATATGGTGGACAGGGACCCGCAGCATCATGCCTTTGGCATGATGGTAACAGAATTAATGGAAGTACATTACCACAAAGAGATATATACCAATATCTAGTTGAACCATACAAAGGGTAAAAAGATAAAAATGACTGCCAGCTTTAATAAATCATATATGGTTTCCATCATATTGGGTGCATCGCTCGTAGGATTAGCGATGGGATATACATTACCAATGGTCAGTCTAAAGCTGGCAGGGCAAAATCGTGCTTCAACAATAATGGGTATAATGTCAGCATTACCTGCACTAGGAATGCTGATCTCTTCCATAATTGTTCCAATACTTACGCGCTTATTTAACTTAAATAAATTATTGAGTTTTAGTTTATTGTTACTGGCTGTTTCTACTTTTTTTTCCACTTATTTAAATCAGGTATATTACCTTACTATTCCTCGGTTTTTTATGGGGTTTGCTTGTGGTGTCATTGTGGTTATAGGGGAATCCTGGATTAGCGATAATACTAGTGGTAAATACAAAGGAACATTCATGGGGCTATACACTTCCGTATTCACGGGGTGTCAACTTCTGGGGCCATTGTTAATTTCTATTTTTGGTATTATCTCTCTTATCCCTGCAATTTTACTGAGCATATTTTCTATTCTTTGCCTTGTTCTTATAATAAGAAACCCTTCATCAGCACTATCACAACAAACAGAACAAAATGAAAAAATAAAAGGTTCTTTCTTACCACTAATCATATCAGCACCTAGCCTTATGATTGGTGTTTTTTGTTTTTCTTTTTTTGATTCAGCAACGTTATCTATGTTCCCGTTATATGGTTTATCATTGGGAATATCCGAAAAGATCACCATTACCTTGATAACATTATTTTTTTTAGGGGATGCAATCTTCCAGATGCCTATAGGTTGGCTAGCAGATAAAACTAACCATCAGAAAATGCACATTATTTGTGGGGTGGTTTTTATTCTCACTCTATTGGCATTGCCATTTAGTATAAATTCTATGTTTTTATGGGTTAATATCATTATCATGGGTGCATTCGGAGGTGGGATTTACACCTTATCATTGGTGAGAGCCGGGAAAAAATATTCAGGTCAGACATTGATTACCATAAACTCTCTATTTGGCATTATTTGGGGCATTGGCAGTCTTATGGGGCCTTTAATAACAGGTGTAGCAATGGATATATTCAACGCAAAAGGATTTACAATTATATTGGTTACTGTTGGGCTCGTATTCGTATTTTCATATTTGCTTCCTAACACGTCTGTACCCAATAAATCTTAATATTTTGTATGGCGGCAGAGTTAGCGTTGCCGCCAATAAAGCGTAAACTTAAATTCAGCGAGTATGAATATTGAGTCATACCTACGTAGTCAATTTAATGTGTTGCTCCACCCGCCACAGCAATATCTGATTTATTTTCCCAGGCCACTTCAATCGCCATTTTTAATGCTGACGTTATTATTTCTAAAGACATGCTGGGCATATTCGTATATTCAGTAGCTTGCTCTGGCAAATAAGGAACATGGATAAACCCTCCACGTGCGGCAGGGTATTTTTGTGTAAGGTAATGTAATAAGCCATACATTACATGGTTACAGACAAACGTGCCGGCTGTTTGGGAAGCAGTAGCAGGAATACCAGATATATTTAGCGCCTTGACCATCGCCTTGATAGGTAAGCTGGAAAAATACGCGGCAGGGCCACTGGCAATAATAGGTGTATCAATCGGCTGATTACCTGCATTATCGGCAATTCTTGCATCGTTAATATTAATGGCAACCCGTTCGACTGTAATATCAGGCCTGCCTCCCGCTAATCCAACGGAAATTACTAATTCCGGCTGATACTTATCAATAATGGTATAAAGCTGCGTTAGTGATGTATCAAAGATACAGGGGAGCTGATGAACTTCAATGTTTGCATCACCAACTCGGCTGCCTTGTAGTCGCTTAATTGCTTCCCATGAAGGGTTGGTGGCATCGCCTCCAAAAGGCTCAAAGGCAGTCACTAAAATTGTTTTCATAGCTGTTTCCTGTCATTTATTGTCAGAACATCAGAAAATAGAGTAAAAACACATTGGCAATCAGCAAAGTACATCCCGTAGGGATCTGTGCCTTGATGACGGCATTTCGATCAGGTAGCTCTAATAGCGCTGCGGGAACAAGATTAAAATTTGCTGCCATTGGTGTCATCAATGTACCGCAGTAACCGGAAAACATGCCGATTGCTGCCATTACGGCCGGGTTACCACCATGTTGAAGTACAAGAATAGGGATCCCAATTCCGGCTGTTACGATAGGGAAGGCGGCGAAAGCATTTCCCATAATCATGGTCAAGAGTGCCATGCAAAAGACATAAGCCATGACTGCGATAAACTGATTATCAACCGCCAGATAACTCTCTGTCAGATAAGAGATAATTGTTCCCACTCCAGCAGCTGTAAATAGTAACCCGAGCGTAGCCAGAATTTGTGGCAGAATGAATACACAGCCTATAGAGTCCAGTAAGCGGCGAGTCTCCTGCATAGGTTGTATAATTTTCTCGCGAGTGATACGGATAGCAATTATCAGTGCGACAAGACAGCCGAGAGTGATAGAGAAGAGGGTTGCCAGCGTTGTATGATTGCCTTCGCCAAAAATTGCACGTTCTAATCCGGGAATATGGTTAAATGCAAAAACACCCACCATGGTGATAACCGGAATAAGTAAGGCGGGTAAAAATAACCGATTACCGAGGCGGGTTGCGCTTTCTTGTCGTTGCTCTGGCGTTGGCTGATGATAGTTACCTAAACGAACCCCGCCAAACCCAGCCAGCAGTGCCATCACAACCACTAAAATCCCTACTCCGATATGTACGATTCTTATTGCAAGAGCTTCATTATCGATCCAGAACTCAGTCAAACGATAGCTCCAGTTTCCTAGCAGAAAAATAAAACCATAAAGCCCCCAGAATAGCCCTGTAGTCAAACGACGGGGATTGGCTTTATCACGCCAGGACATCACCGTTACAATAAGCAAAATAGCGCCTGCCAGATAATAGAGATATTGTAACTGAAACATTATATAGCCTCCTTGTTGGTGTGTTTTTTATGACTTAGGGAGGCAATTTCTTTGGCAAGTTTGTTATCCAGCCGATATAGCCTAACTGAATGGATGAAGAAAGCACAAATCGCAGTCGGAATTCCCCATAGTGCAATATGTAGGGGTTCTGTCTCGATACCAGCGGAGTTCAGCATAAAATTGTGCATAAAAATAATGGCACCGAATGCGACAAAAATATCTTCTCCAAAAAACAATCCGGTATTATCTGTTGCGGCGGACATAGCGCGGATCCGATAGCGGACATTTTTGGGTAAATCACCATATTGATTTTCGGCAGCCCCCTCAGCCATTGGCGCCAATAATGGACGAACCATTTGTGGATGCCCTCCCAGGCTGGTTAACCCCAGAGCGGCAGAGATTTCACGTATAAACAGATAGACAATCAATAAACGTCCGGTTGTGGCACTTTTAATATGAGCAATGGCACGTTGAGCCTGCTCTTTTAAACCATGCCTTTCCAGCAATCCAATGATGACCAAAGGTAATAGAATAGTCAGCGATAGGTTCATTGTATTAAGAAAGCCAGATCCGAGCTTTTCCAGAATATTGAGAAGCGGCATATTGGCAGCTAAGCCTGTGACCAGCCCTGCAATTGTGACAACCAGAACAGGATTAAACCTGATAATAAAACCAATGATGATGACTGCAATCCCGATTAGGGGCCAAAAACTGACAGTATGCTGCATATTTTACTTCCCTCTGCATAAATGGATTGTTGTTTTATTGTTGATTTAATTTGCATTCATTGTTGGCTAATTGTTTTTTATTGTTGAACGATAAATATATTGCGTTCAAAGAATGATCAATGTAAATCTGCATTGGATTGTAAAAATGGAAGGTAGATCACTGATTGGATGGATTTCTTATCGGAGTCATTGGAAATGAAAAAGGATTAAACCGATATTTTTAACGCCATTTATAGCATTATATGGTGTTAACTATCGGTATTAATTTAGCCTGAATTAATAAAATGGACACATCTCCAAAACGGCTTCAGTGAACTATACTGAATACATCAGCGAAAATATGAAGATGTGTCTAATGGAACATGTTATTAGCAAGTGCCCGGATTTCCTCTTTCTCTGGCTGCCTTTTTCTATCAATTGGTAACATAAAAATCCAGCAAATTACTTTCGTTCACACTATTTTTATTAATGCGACAGAGCCTATCAGACGTATCATTGGCACTTTTTAACTAGTCTGTTACTTCTTACTGCGATAGAACAAGCTCCCTTGGTTGCCTATTAAACGCAAAATCTGTAAAGCGCGCTCGAAATTGTGCTTTGGTTTCATCATGCTTAGACGCACACGGGATTGGTGTTCTGCTAGAAATGACGACGCCCAATAAAATTGACGTCCACTCACAGTCGCGATGCCATACTCTTCCAAGAGTGTGCAAACTTGCAAGTCGTTGTATTTTTTAGCATCGAAGGTCAACCATTCCAAGCCAGTCACCGAATGCATACTCTCAGGTGCGACCGACAATCCCGTGCCGACCAAAGCCGAGCGCAATCGACTACGACGCTGGTCAACCAAACGCCACAAAACATTTTCGAGACCGGCATCTTTTGCCAGTTCAAAACTACGCGTTATCAGCGCTAGCGAAAGGCCTGAGCAACATAGATATACTTCGTTGTACAACTCTTCTAATTCCTTTGCCAAGTCGGCAGAGGAATAAATTAAACTTGCCTTTGTATCTAATGTTGGAATAGTTTTACCAGTATCTTCAAAGGCAATGAAACGGGTCTGATTACGTAGCAAAATGTCAACATCGTCGAATAGTTCTCGGTTATAAAGTCGAAAACTTGAATCCAAAGCCAATGTTATTCCCATTCTAGTACATAGACTGGAAATGATATCAAGTCTTTGAACACTCAAACAGCGTCCGCTCGGATTAGTGGGTGATACGATAAACAATACATCAATACGGTTGTTTTTAAGCCACTGTTGCAGCTCTTGTGGCTCAGCGTCGAAAACCATGCTCTCAGAAATTGCGCAAAGCGGTACGCCACGGCGGCGCAAAATTAACGCCAGATTGTCGAAGGTTGGTTCAATCAGAGCCGTACGCCAGCTAAATTTCTTTAATAAAGTGGCGCATAAATCGATCGAATTTGAAGCTGTAGGGCAAGGCCGACAATATGGTAAGCGCTTTAACGAATGTACACCGCTTAAATCTGAAAATGCGGAGATTAATTGTCGTTCCCATTCAAGTGGATTCTGATGGGATGCGGTACGCCACATAGCTGGCATTTCATCAGGCAAGCAGGCCAGAGCGGGAGGCAAATCATGATAAGCATGCCCACTGCTCATATCAGCCTGATAGCGAAAGCCTAGCACCTCCTGATCAGTGAGCGACATCTCCGGTGCAGTGATACTCGGGTATGGATGTATATCAAAATTAGGTTGTTGTCGGCGCAGGGGGATTATACGAGTTTGCATAGCTACTCCTTGATGTATTGTCGAAATAGATTTACACATAGGGAATTTTATAAATCCAGTTCAAGTGCGCATAAGTCTTGGTATTGTTCAGCACGCCGAATTAAACGCGCTTGACCATCAATTCCGACCAAGAGCACGGCCGGTTGGCAAAAACCAGCAAAGTGGTTGCCAGTGCTATGCACATAGGCTCCGGCACAGGCGATTTCGATCATCTCACCACATTGTAAATCTGTTGGTAAGTTAAATCCGTTGATGCCTGATTCAGATGACAAATATGTGTCAATACTATCGCATAGTGGACCGGCGACTCTCATCAGTTCGTAGTCCTTGCTCTTACGTAAAGCACGTAACGGAAAACGAACACCGACAATAGCGCGGTCACTTAAGTGGTTGTAGCCAGCATCCAATAACACCCACCTCAAGTCAGCTTTGCGTTTTAAGGCTGCTACCTGACAATATAAGTCAGCAGCATACTCGACAAAAAAGCGCCCCGGCTCAAACATCAATGCAGTATTAAATGGTAATCGGCTGATTTGTTTCAGAATAGACGCTGATCCTTTCACCTTAAATATGCGCTGAGGGTCAGAAATAAACCCACCACCTAAATTAACTTCAAGTGCCTGTTCTGGAAGCGCAGCTATGCTGTCAGCCAATGCTGCTTGCATGACATCAATAAGCTGCGGATAAATCGCCTCCAAATCCCCCCCCGAACCTGCGTGGACATGTAGCCCCTGAAGAATTAAATGCTTACGATGTCGGCGTAAAGCTTGCCAAGCTATTGGTAAGTCCTGTAAAGCAACACCAAATGGGCTTTGCAATTGCCCTGTCATTAGACCAGGTGCCAAAGCGGCTCCGATATCTGGACAGATACGCAATTGCACAGCTAGTCGACTACCTCTGGCAGCGACACGAGCCGCGATAATGTCAATTTCCTCTACGCTGTCTAGATGCAGTGCTCGGCACCCTTTTAGGATTGCGAGATCAATCAGTTCAGTATTTTTTGCCACCCCGTTGATATGGATTTGTTGAGGTTTAAAACCAGCGTCAAGAGCTATTCTATATTCCGGTGCGCTATTAACTTCAATGAGCAAACCATGCGCGTGCAAAAGACGTAAAATACTAAGGTTGGAGCACGCTTTCAGCGCAAAAGCAATTTGTGTATGGCGACCACTCGCTGCACAAAACTCTTTAAATGACTTCACTAAAGCGTGTAATGAGTATTCAGAATAAACTAGCAGGGGTGAACCATATTGTTTTAACCAATGCTTCAATGTGTCCGGTTGGCAGCTTCTATCGCGCTGACTAAGCCAGAACAGTGGAGTATCGCTTTGTTGATTAAAAATCGTATCTTGTTTTGACATAGCACCACCTTAACTACCGGGATAACTATAAGAACGCAGCAAACGTGCCTCCAGCACCCGATGTATCGTACCCAGAGTGAGTCCGCCCATCAGCAATGCGATGGCACTTCCATATTCTCCTTTAACCAGAATTTCCCCGGCAGCATTAGCTGAAAACAGCAATGGTATACAAATACCAAGCACGAATTTCCATACGCCTTGAGGTAAAATGCCGGAAGGAAGAAACACCATTCGACTCAATTCAGATATCATGAACTCAGCCGGTGCCTGCCGCTGTGTCAAAAGTGCTGGCAACGAAATCAACGCAAAGAGGATGATAATTGTCAACACGCCTAAACCAAGCGCCAGCACGCCACTAATCCACTCAAGTAACCCCCGCTGAGGAGAAGGATCAACCCAAGGCCAAATACAGAGCAAAAATAACACTGGTAATATAAACCCGGGTTCTGACCATCGTAATAACTGTAAGGAGCGTCGTTTAATCGGTAGGGCAAGCATGGGATCGAGCCTTCCTTGCACTAACTTTCTGTAATATTGATCTAATGAGCAGGTAAAGCATTCCGCGCATAAAATCACTATGTTAGCCAAATAAAAGACGAAAACAGCCTCTTCTCTTTTCCAGCCATTCAGCTGGTCGGTATAGGTATAAACTGTATACAGATAGAAAAGAGTCAGTAATTGAGTCACACTCTGTATGGCAAGAAAAGCCAAATAATTACCGCGATAGTGCCATTGAGTAGCATAAGCTTTACGCAACAACGTCCACATATCAACCTCCTCCCCCGCTGTAGTTTTTGAGTGCCCGATCCCATAAGCACTTTAATAGCAGCAACAGTGCAAGAACGTATAACAGACTAATACCCAGATCTTGCAATCCCTTATGGATATCACCATGAATAATGAATTGAGCAGGTGCTGAAATGAAATATTGAAAAGGATTGTATTCCATCAATGGACGTATAAACTCAGGCCAAAATGTTGGCGGAATAATAGCTCCACCTAAAAACGCCACCACCGTTGTTAAGAATGCAAGAACAAAATCTGCTTTCATCAACCAAAATATGCTCATCGCCAGGATCATTCCGATGGAAAAGCTTAGAATTACCCCTATTAATAAAAAAGAGCAAAGTATTGTCAGATAGACTAGAGTGCTACTGAGAGATGAGGCAAAAAAAAAGTCTTGCTGTATCCAAAATAGCGTGCACACCAAGAACACGGGTAAAATATACAGCGCCCCGCCACCAAGATAGGTAAAAAACTTCTGAATTAATAAGTGGGTAGGACGTGCCATTAAAACTTCGAGTTTACCGTCAATGATTTCGTGCTCCATTTCTTCAATCAAGTCATAACAGTTGTGTAGCCGCGATAAAAAGATCGTTAACGCACAATAAATCATTAGGTTACTGAAGGAAAATCCGTTAATTTCCTCATCTTGGGTATAAATTGAAGTCCACACGAGAAACTGAATAAAAAAAGCAACTCCAGTGGCAATGAAAAAATCAACCAACAGCACCCCGCGATCGACTATTAACAAGCGCAATCCGTTGAGCATATACGGTTTATGCCGTTCAATCATCTTCATCTTCCCCCGGAATTTCGTGCGCTTGTTTATTACCAAATATAAATTCCTCATCGTCAGCATTATTCGCACGAAAAGTGTTTATCAAACTGTCCTCAAGACCTCGGCTATTATTTGGGCTGATATTGAACCGCTTTAATAGCTCGTCTAAGGTACAATTTTCAAACAACTGGCCAGCTTGCAGGAGCGCTATATGGCTGCAACAGGATAATAAATCATTAACATCATGGCTGGTGAGTAACACCGCAATCTTTTTTTCCTGCACAACGTTGTTTATTACAGCGCGCAATTGCTGCTTAGATTCCATATCAACTCCAATGGTCGGCTCATCTAACAGCAAAACGCGTGGTTGGTGTGCTAAAGCCAATACCAGCTCGCACTTGATTCGTTCTCCAAGACTGAGTTGGCGCACCGCTCGCTCCATCAAATGTTCGATATGTAGTAAATTGGCATAATGTTGCATATCGCGCAGAAAAATCTCAGAAGGAGTCTGATAAATCTTTTGAATCGCCTCAAAAGAATGGCGAACCGGTAAATCCCACCACAAAGAGGTTTTATGACCAAATACCACGCCTATTTGACTTAAAAAATCAATCTCACGTCGCGAAGGCTCAAAACCCAACACCGAAATTTGTCCGGTATCAGGCTGGAGCATTCCAGTTAATAACTTAACTACGGTTGATTTGCCGGCCCCATTGGGGCCGACTAAACCTAAGCACTGACCCGCATAGATTTTTAAATCTATGTGATCAAGAGCCAAATGTTGATCGAATTCCGGTTTTAGCAATTGCTTCCACCATGCTCCTTGATGGCGGCGACTGCGGTAAATACGACTGACGTCTTGTAATTGCAGTGCCGGTAGCTCACTGAAAACTGGGTTGGGTTCTCTCATTCAGTACTCCAATTTACATAGGCGAGCTAGAGGCACCGCGTCGCACATCAAGAGTCGCACAGTGGAAGGAGCCGCCAAATGTTTGAAAATGTTTAAACGGTATTGGAATTGCTTCAATTTTCCAGGACTTAAAAGCCTCTATCAATGGTGTTTCACTTTCTTCTACCAGCACATGGTGCGAATCCAACATTAAAATATTCACACTGATCCAGCGACTGGTGAAAGGTAATGGATGCGAGTCAGGTAGAGCGGATGGCGGTGGAGTCAATATTTCCCAGTCTTTAAAAAAATCCGGCAATCGCGAAACCCAAGCTTTATTGACTAAGACTCGCCCTGGAGCAATAGGAAGTAGGGTTGTGTCAATATGCATAGGGCCAGCATCATCAAAATTGTACATATGTACTTTGTAATCTGGCCCTAGCTCGCGCGCCAGCCATTGAGCTCCAGCGCGGTTAGTCACATGGCTGTACTGACCAATAATGTCTGGTCCAATGCGCACAAAATCTGCTGCATCAAATACAGGCTCTACTTCTGTTAAAACAGACTCGAAATGCTCCACGGAACTATCATAATCTTGGCGGTACAACGCATCTGATAATTGTGGTTTTGGCGCTGCTCGCCATCGCGCCCCACGTTTAAAATAGTCCATTAAAATATCACGATAGGCGAAGCTCTCAAAGTAGCGATCGCGCCAAGCCATTGGTGTTTCTAGGATACTATTTCCTACCGCAAACAACCCATCACGTGGCATTGCAGCATACAAACCACCCCGACTAGAGAACATTGGTGTCACGAAAGGAGAATCCAGACCACTGAAGTTAGGGCGCCGTACTTTCACTCCTAAACGCTGCAAAAATTCGGCAAGACCATCAACTTCTCTTCTCGCACGATCTAATAATTCAGAATCAAAGAGTTGCCCCTGTTTGCGGATAAACTCTGAGTGCGATTTTCGAGGTAGCGGTGCTTCCACACCTACGTGCCAGGTTGGGTAGCGCGCGGTTTCAATCGTGCCCACAATAACTTCCTGCAGACTGTCCCATTCATTGTCTACATACACCGGGCAGTCGGAATTTGTCTCTATTGCTTGTAATAGATCGGCATTTTGGATAACCATAGAATTCATCTTGACTTCCTCATACAGTATGATTTAACAGGCGACGTAAACCAGTGGGGGGCACAATAGCGGCTCCTAGCAACTCGCTATCAATATATTCAGGTGTGTAGTCTAGATTTTTCAGCCGAGCTTGCATTTTGGCTAATGGATCTTCCAGTTTGGAACGACAGCCGATAACCCAAACCCAGTCTTGTTCTGTCATTTCAAAATATACTGTCGTTGGGAATAGGTTGGAGAATCTTTGATAGGTTCGAAGCAACGTTTGATTTCGCCAATAACTGGCGCAACCAGCCTGAGTGATCAGAACCCCCTGTGGGGTGAGTAAAGTTTGTAAGTCACGCAAAAATTCGGGTTCATAAAGCCGATTATGCTGTGAACTAGGGGAATACTCCTCATCAGGTAAATCCATTACTATGATATCAAATGTTGTACCTTCGGTTTGCATTTTACGAACGGTTTCAAAACCATCAGCAAAAATCAATTGTACTTCTGGGGTACCTTCAGCGTAACGTTTAACATCAAACGGTTTATATCCATAAGGTAAATGTTCAGCACACAACTCGACGCATTCGCGGTCAATATCTACGTGGACTACTCGTTTGGCTCCACACCACTGTGCTAATTGTGTTATCACACCTTCACTTGAGCCAATGATCAAGACGTTTTGGCACTCATTAGCCAATAGTGCAGCAGGAATAAATTGCCCCTCGTGATAAATTAGTTGTGTTAATTCAGAACTCTGGCGTTCTTGGTTACAAAACAAGGTTACGCCTTGGTGGGTACGAGCTATAAGTACATTCTGATAATCCGTTTTTTTCTGAGCTATGACACTTTGTAATTCCCAGATGCGTGATAAACCCGGGCTCAACTCTTCTTCTAGATGGCTGGGCAAACTATCTCCACGTGCAGTGCGTCGGATTACATGTTTTTCTCCCAAACCTTCTATAAGTTCAAGCAGAAGTGGTTCTGGGTCAAGGCAGCCGCATGTGAAGGCATCAGCCATCAAAACGCCTTTTTCAGGGTAAGTGTGAATAGAAGCGTGAGACTCTGCTAATACAGCTACTATGGTCACGCCGTTTGGTTCAAATTGTACAGCCTCCAATTTTAGTAAAGTAGCACCAACTTTAGCGATGGCATTTTTCATGCGTTCTTGCAAGGAAGAAATATCATTAAGCTGTGTTTTGGAAGCTCCCCAGACATCAGCCATCATATGAAAGCCGCTAGCTGGATAATTTTTGGGGAGTTTTTCATTTGAAGTTAATTTGTTCGGATCGGTTGAACCCTGTTGTAGCTGTTTTCCATGTAAATCATGCATCATTATTTATACCTTATTATTTGCGTTAGTAACGTAGCGACGGTCGGGAAAGGTGACGCAGATACACCGTTTAATCAGTGTCAGGATGTAATAAGTAAAGTGCTGCCGCCAATTGGCACTCGATAGCGCGGTGAGTTTGCGCAGCTAAATGTGAAGTAGCCCAAAAGCGCTCCCTTGGTAGATTTAGCAAACCTTCGGGATCGTGATTTTGGCCAAGATTTTCCTGCCATTCTCGATAATAACCATCTATATACAGTTGCTTTAAGTTACCCTTTAACAGCGCATCACGAGCCGCTTTTGGGTCAATAACATGTGGATTGGAAAAACACAGCAAATGTAAGCTGGGGTTACACTTTTGAAGGGCTGACTGGTTAATTAAATGATGAGTTTGCTCGTTATAGCTTAAATGCATGGAGACACTGTCACACTCATTAAGCAATTCCTTTTGTGTCACAAAGCGTAAAGCATACCGTTCTTCTAATTGCGGTTTTCTACTTCGGCTCGTGTATGTTAGCTGGCGGGCTCCTAATGCGTACAACTTTTCCACTAGGGCTTGACCGATATGCCCCATACCAAATATACCAATATGTTGCTCGTTTAAGGTTTTCCACGCTTTCTGAGGCCAGCTGCTGCCTTCTCGCACGTGTTCAGCCGCCGCCGGGGCTCCGGACGCACATGTGATTATCATTGACAAAGCAAATTCAGCGACACTCTGCACATTCATATGGGGAGTATTCATGACAAGAACACCGTGTTCTTCTGCTGCTTTCTGATCAACAAATGATGGTATTCCTGTGCCAAGCAAAACCAAACGTTGCAATTTGGGGAAATTCTTTAAAGCGATATCATCGATATATTCTGGCCCGCCCAAGATATAGTCGGTAATACAAGCCCCTTGAGCTAAAATAGCCGACTTGCTGAGCGGTTGAGGTAACTCAATAATGCTCTGATAATGTTTTTCATATCGATAATATTGTTCTTTACTTAAACTGCAACCTGTCAGCAATAAGGTGGAGTTATGTTTCTTTTTCATAAAATTGGATTCCAAATGCGCAACAGGCTGCGTCGTTTAAAACTTGCGTTTGTTGGCAATCTTTCCTGATACTTTGTGCGTAATTCAATTTTGTAGCCAAAGAGTGCCTCTAAACGCTGTTTGAAATCGGATATCAATTTTGTATGGTTGGCATTATTGATGGAGCCAGTATATTGAAGTTCCACATGTGCTGGACCTTGTTGAATCAGTCTATATTCGTGTATACCAGATGACTCATCAGTCAGCACATCGTCACAAATTGCTAGCAGCGATGCGCTGGGTATGTATTGACCGTTAGAGGTTTGAAAAGCGTCATCGCTTCGTCCGTGCAACGTTGACAAGCGGCGAAAACGTTGTCCGCAAGAACAAGGTGTGCTATCAAAACTCGCTAAATCCCCATGGTCATAGCGGATTAAGGGCATCAGATAATTACCTAAATCACTCACCACAACACGCCCTAATCCTTGGCTATCAGTGTCTACAATCTCTAGATAAACCCCATCTTCTACAACGTGATAACTGCCATGCAGACATTCAGTTGCCATTAAACCAATTTCTTCTGAGCTGTATTCATCCAATACTGGCACTCCAAATATGCGACTGAAGCGATGACGCTCGGATGGACTGCTCATTTCGGAATTTGTAGTAAGGGCGCGGATTCCATATTTCTCTAGAGAACCAAGCTCCGTTAAATATGTCAGATATGAGGGCAACGTAGTCAATAAGGCGGGTCGCATCCATTGCAAATGGCGCGCTAGATCTGGAACATCAGTTGCCTTTATATCCATCAAACGGAACACACGGTATTGGCTGAGAACAGAGGAATACCAAAAACCTCCGTGATGTAAGGTATAAATCCAATCTTGTGGAAGCAGGCGACCATCACTAGCGAAGTGCAAAAAGCGAATTTGCTCGGCAAAATCTCGGATTACATCTTGTTGATCAAGCCATGTGGTGAATGGGATACCACTGGAACCAGAGCTGCGACTACAAAAGCTACTTTCTCTCAACATGCCTGGAGCTAGTCGCATGACTTCCGGTTGCGCTGTTAGCATACTTTTATTGATAATCGGTAGAAATTCGAAATCTCGCCAAGTTTGCAGATCGCCAAGCTCGTAGCCGACATTGCCATATAGAGAACGATAAAAGGGAATGTACTGAAATGCGTAATCCACTAACAATCGCAATTGAGCGAACTGCTTCTCTCGTACTAATTGTGCATCCTCGAATGGTGCTGCCAGCAACGAACTTCTTTGTTGTCTCCAGTAATTGAGCGCAGCTATTTGCAAGAGAGGTGTGTCTGCTTGCGATGGTTCGTTCAATTTGGCCAAGCGACTGATTGCTGCAAAACCACCATCTTGAGACTGAGTGTCATAGACAGTCCCCATTTTTCCCTGTATTAGACCGGAATGCATTGCGCTATCCTCACCGGAGAATCAGATAAATTGTGCGATACGTTGTTCTGCCGCGTGGGGGTTTTGTTTCGCTTCCAGCAGAGCCTCCAGTAAAAGCGGTACTACCAAGCTGGCGTCGCTTTCTATCAAATGGGCTGGTGTATCTGCATTAGTTTTGTCCCAGGTGATTTTTTCGTTGGCTCCAGCTCCTGAGTACGAGCCAAAAGAAGTAGTACAGTCACTAACCTGGCAGTAATATGCCCAGTGCGGAACCGGTAGGTTCAAATCATGTCGAAGGGCGGGCACTACACACATGGCAAAATCACCCGCTATACCGCCACCGATTTGCATATAACCACAGCCAGAACCCACTGCAAGTTGATGTTGATAGGTATCATAGAATTCCATCATATATTCAATATCGGATTTAATGATGCCTGGTGTTAGATTTTTCAGATAACATTCCGATGTAAAAAAATTACCTAGGGATGAGTCTGCATGCCCCCCAACTAATATGGGCAATTGTTGCTGTGCTGCTGCAAGTAACCAGCACTCTTTAGCACGCGTAGCATAATTCGGCTTTTGTGCCATTTGTAAAGCCAGTTCATAAAAATACTCATGCCAAAAATGGCGCTCACCCTGCTGTTGCGCATTAAGCCAACTTTCTTTTAGCAAAGCACCCAATTTATCAAATGCTTGTGCTGGTACTAATGTATCTGTCACTCTAGAAAAATCCTTTTTCAGGTAAGCCGCGTCGTCCTGTAAGCTCAAGTAGCGATAATTCCAGTCATATTGATAGCTATCTCCGTATAGCATATGCAAGAGGGATTCTTCGAGGTTCGCACCCGTAACAGAAAGACCATGAATTAAACCAGCACGGATGGCTGGGGCCAATACAATACCAATACGTGCGGTGGATAAAGCACCGGCCAGTGACCAAAACATTTTTCCACCCGCACTAATATGCTGATGATAATCAAACAATGCTCGTTTTAAAGCTCCAGCATTGAAATGATGGTAGTCATTACAAATAAAATCAAAGACAGGCATTTCGTTCATAATTAGCAATTTCCTTTTTTATACTACTCCCCATTAACAATGAGGAGGGATGGTATAGGGATTTTTAATTATTTAAAAGAGTAATGAATCTATATAAAAGGTAGCTAAAAATTATCTCTATGATAAATGGTTTCAGGGTTTTTATAAAAAAACAGAAATGGATAATGTTTAAACCTCACCAATCGCTGTGTATAAAATAATAACGAAGCACTAAATGCAAGAATTTATTTAACCATTTTCAAATAGGTATTTAAAAAATCAGTAGGTTGAAAACTAATGGTAATAATATGATAAATAAGAAATTTATTTTGTTTTTATGCTTGCCATTTTTAAAAGGAGCTGAGTGTTTCATTAATGGCTGTTTGAAATTAATCATTAATAAATTCATGGTAATGGAGTGTGTTATTACTTGTCTCAAATTACATTGAAACATTTTTTATTTATAAAACACTAAAAAAATAAATCGACGAGAGATTATTTTTGTGCGTATAGCTTAATAAGGTTTTTTATTAAAAATCATAAAATCATAAAATCATAAAATCATAAAATCATAAAATCATAAAATCATAAAATCATAAAATCACCAGTATTTGTTATTTATTTCAATGATGGATTTAACTATATAAAAATGTTGCGTATTCAATTTGTTTATTTACCTTAAATATAATATTATCTTTCGATAAAAATCTCGAAAACTTTGTTATGCATTTCCGATGATTTTGAATAACCCAATGTTTTACGATTCAGTCATTTAATTCGGTTTCGGAGAGTGCAGTTTTCACGGTCAATACGCTGTGTGAAACTTTTTCCGATGAGGTATTTATCTGTGGGCAGTACGTGGTAAGCCTTGAGATTATCGGTACATATTTTAGGGTTGAAATGAGTATCCACTTTCGTCTTCATAAAACACGAGATGTTCTTTTGATACGCCAAGTAATACTTGGTTAATTTGCTTCATCTTCTCTTCATACTCAGGATTTTTCTCATGTAATGTTGGCTCGGCTCGCAGCCAAACGATCTGATTTTTGCAGAAAAATCGATAAAGTGTGCTGATTGAAAATTTTATCAGAATTAACTCGTTGAATTTTAGAATAAAAAATTCAAGACTCCAGCGAGAGCGCGTATAACCAAACTGCTGAGGAGAAAGTTGCAGTAACTTAACTACCACCTACTGAAGTAGGTGGGTTAGCGCACTTCGGTGCCGACGACTGAAAGTCGTCGAACCACGCACCTCGTAAACGCGCATAGGTCAAAACATTAAAGTCAAAGTCACCGTCTAAAGACGGTGGTTTTAACCTGTCATATGGAAAAATAAAAGAGAAAAGGTAAAAAGCAGGTTAAATCCCATCGTTGATGACGGCCTGAGGGCTTACTTTGCAATCCTAACCAACTATAGGTTCTAAAATACTTTATCCAACGCCATACAGAAGACTGAGCGATACAGAGTGTTTCAGCTATATGGAAAACTGGCTGACTACGATGAATCATGAGAATGGCGAGAATACGAATGACATACTTTTTATTGTGCGTTTTTTGCGCCATTTTTTCATCAAACGTCGTTCATTACGGGGAATGGATGGTAGGATAACCATAACTCAGTCCTTCTTTTTGCTTTTTTGTTTCTGGAAAATCCAAATTCGCAAGAATGGGACTGAGTTTTTTTATACTCCTACCATTTTGAAAAGCCATTTAATTATCGGTATTGACTTAAGATATTTTTACTATGATTTGAAATTATAATTAAATTTAATAATTCTATTTATGAATATTATTATTTATTGATAATCAAATTAAGATACGACTTCCGGGCTGTAAGAATTTTTCTGGTACGTAAAGATCGAAATTATTCAATCGGCAGTATTCTTCCAGTTGTTGAGCAGAGCTGACACCAACTTTTTTATATATTTGGGCGGTGTAGTTTTCAACGGTGCGGTAGGAGATATTTAGTATCTTTCCGATCTGTTTGCTAGTGTATTTATGTAAAGAGAGGAAAATCACATCCCATTCTCGTTGAGTAAACAAATTAGTTGGGGGCTGGAACATAATAGAAGCAGGCAGTTTCCCATGATATAAGCGGGTCAGTGAAAAATCCTGAGCTTTCCATAAATGATAGATGATTCCTATACAGTCACCATTATCATGATAAATAGGTGACTTTTCACAAAAGTAAGATGATAAAGTTTGAGTTTCTCCCCAGACATGGGTTTCTAGTGAAACGTATGATTTTTCTTCTTTCATTACCTTTTGGTCATGATGAATATACGCCTCAGCAAACTCTGCACCATCCCAGGGAAGTTCGTGATCGTAGAGCCCCTCAAAATCAAATGAATCTGAAAATCCCTTAATCTTATTCAACGCGTTGTTACCATAGATAAAGCATGAATTTTTATCCTTGATCCCCCAAGGCTCGTTACTTATTGCCAGCGTATTAATTATCTGAGGTGAAATGATCGACTTCTTACTCATATCAATATTCCTTTTTTATGTCTGATTAATATAATCAGTTAAATTTTTTGCTACTAACGGTGATAAATCTTTCAGGGATATAAAGATCAAGGTTTTTATATTTACATCTTTTGAAATATTAACTACTTGTTATTAAATTATGGCTGACTTTAATTTGAACCACGTAAATTATGTTTGTCAAAGTATTTTATACGCTTTCAACGTTTCCAAAAATGAATAAAATCATTAATTATCTTGTTTCGTCGCCAGCTCCAGGGAATTTATTAATAATATAAAAGTAATTAAGGTGAATCTATTACCTGAAACTTTTCACGGAAAGTTTCAGGTATGTTTGTAGTGTCAGATGGTGTCACGTTGGGCTTCATTATTCTTCAATGAATTTTTCGGTGCTACTTTTGCAATACTGAAACCAGTAAAACCATAGATGAGTACTAAAAATACAGCGGTATAGCACTGAATTGCCCACGGTAGTAAATCAAGAGTACTGACGCCTAATGTTGTCGCCATATAAATACCGGCAGAAGTCCAGGGAAACAGTGGTTCGATGACAGTACAGCCATCTTCTATTGTTCGGGACAGATTTTTATTATCCAGCCCCATCTGTTGATAAGCCCCTTTGAACAGCTCTGCTGGAATAAGCAGTGCCAGTTTGCCGTCACAAGTTGTAGCTGTTACCAGAATAGTCGTAGCTAAGGTTGCAGCGATGAGCTGCCCTGTAGTGTGAACAGCTCGTAGAAGCCAATTAATGATGATGGTCAGAGCACCAGTAAGTGTTAGTGAACCGGCAAATGCGAATGCACAAAAAATAAGTAATATAGTTCCCATCATGGAAGACATGCCGCCGCGATTAAGCAGGAGAGGGATATCATTCACGTTCCCGATAAGATGACTTTCTTGTTCAGAGAACATGGAGAGATTGAAACCATCAATTAATGAATTGAGGCCTTGCTTGATTGTAAATCCCTGAAGCCCTACACCGAGTACGATAGCTAGAACAGAAGCAGCAAGCATGATTGGTATCACCGGACGCTTTGTTATGGCTCCCCATGCAACTAGTGCTGGGGGCAAAATTAGCAATACGTTGAAGTGATAGAGACTTTCAAGAACTTGAGTAATTGCTGTTATTTTTTCAGAGGTTGCTGAGTTGTCTGTCAAGCTTGTATGACCAGCGATAAAGTAAACGATGGCAGCTAAAAGGAAGCCTGGAATAGTGGTGTACAGTAAATGTTGAATATGGCTGTAAAGATCAGTATCGGCAACAATGGCTGCAAAATTTGTTGAATCAGATAGCGGTGAAATTTTATCACCGAAATATGCTCCTGAAACCACTGCGCCTGCTGTAGCCGCTAATGAAACATCGAGACTGGCTGCTATTCCCATTAAAGCAACGCCTACTGTTCCGGCGGAGCCCCATGATGTTCCGGTACAAACAGAAATAACACTTGTAATAAAGAATGTAGCGATAAGGATATATTGAGGGCTGATTAGCTTTAATCCCCAATAAACCATATAAGGGATTGTTCCGCTCAGCATCCAGGTACCAATTAATCCACCAACGCAAATCAGTATCATGATTACCGGCATTGCTTTGACTAATTTTGCTACGATGGCATTAATAATGTCATCCCAACGATAGCCTTGCCAATAAGCCAGTAATGCAGCAATGACTGCTGATATTAGTAATAAAGACTCTATTCGGAGGCTTAATTGACCATAACCAATAATTAGCAGCAGGAGCATGGTTACAATGGGCAATATAGCCAGTCCCAAACTCAGTTTTTTCTTGTTATCCATTATAAATATCCCAATTTTCGGCTGGGTATTACAACAAAAATTACTCTATCAAAGAGACTGATTCTCTGATGATCAGTTCTCCTGAGAACATATTCATTTGTGGTGGTAATTCTTTTTTAGCACTGAGATGTAATGCCATGTTGGCGGCCCGTTGAGCCATTTTTTCAATTGGGTTATGTATAGTAGTTAAAGGAGGATAGAGATATTGGGCTGTGACAATATTATCAAATCCAACAATTGATAGCTGTTCAGGTAAATTAATTTTTCTCCGATGTAAAAATCTCATCATTCCTGCTGCCATTACGTCATTAAATGTTAGAGCGGCAGTAAAATTGGTACGGCGATTTAAAAGCTTTTCCGCTGCTTGTTCTCCTCCTTTTTCGTTAAATGGAGCACTAATAATCCAATCATTATCTATTGTAATGCCAGCTTGAGCCATTGCGTTATAATATCCTTCCAGTCGGAGTTTTCGATCATCAATAGGTAGATCAGCTGTTATATAAGCAATTTTCCGATGGCCATTTTGAATCAGGTAATTGGTGGCAATCTGAGAAGCACTTATATTATCTAACCAAACACAGCGGTTAGCGATAGCCGGAACATAGCGATTTATAATGACTAATCCTGGAGTATGGGCGGCATAGCGTAATATATCTGCCTCACTCATTCTGCTAACATACGCGACTATGGCTTCACATCCTTGATTAATTAAAAAATCTAGGGCTGCTTTTTCGAGTTCCGCTTGATGTCTACCATTACATACCATCAGCTTAGTTTCATTTTGGCGGGCAACCTTTTCGACACCACGAGCTAAAAGGGAAAAAAATGGGTCAGCCCAATTGCCAGTTAGTAAGCCCAACATATTTCCACACCTTTTTGTTAACGCCAGAGCAGCTAAATTTCGACGATAATTCAATGCACGCATAGCTTTTTCTACACGTTCACGAGTACCCGGCTCAACATAAGTTGTATTGTTAATAACCCGGCTGACAGTTGCTACAGATACTCCTGCCTGATGTGCTACGTCTTTCATAGTTGCCATGTTTTTCCCCAGTAGTTCTGTAATGTAAATATGGAGCCGAATCATATACCAATTTATTCATATGATCATGAATGCCTTTGTGGAATTCATATCCAAATGAATAACAGGATTTAATATAGAAGAGTATGACCTATTGATTTGATATATTGGGGAGGAATATATAAATCATAGTGATCTCTTTCACAAAGTGTTTTCAACTCCATCATTGAGTTAATCGATAGTTTTTCATAGATAATTTTAAAATATCGCTCTAATGTTCTTCCTGATATTTTTAGTTCGTTAGCCATATTTTTATTATTGACTCCTCGGCAGAATAAAAAAATTATTAACCACTCTTTTTCTGTCAGGATATCACTAGAAGGAGTTAGGTTGATGGATACAGAAATATCATTTTTAATATAATTATGTACTGAGAAATGGGTTGTTTCTTTAATATGGCAAATGATCCCCATACATGTATTGTTTTCGCTCATTAATGGGTATTTTTCACAAAAATATGGTATTAATTTTTTTGTATTATTCTGAAAATAAGATCCGACGGATGATATCCTTTGCATAGATTGCAAAACCTTCTTGTCATGATCTTCAAATAATTGAGCAAGTCCACTAAAGGGAGTAATTAACTCTTTCTCTGTATAACCTATAATGTCAAAATTTTCAGATAGTCTGTTTAGTTTAAAAAATGCTTTGTTTGCATATATAAAACGGAGCTCCTTATCTTTTACGAACCATGGCTCATGACTTTTATCCCACATATTTGTTAACTGAGGGGTGATTTTACTCATATATAACCTTCAATAATAGTTGGGGGGAATATACTAAAATATATTAGTAATCAGTAAGTCAGAGTTTATGGTTATAGGAGAGTAACCAATTTCTTTTATAGAGAATGTGAGGGCGGATGGCTGTTCATGTAATTGGTTTCATGGAGTGCTAAAATGTGATCTGTGTAACGTTTTTTCTTGGCGTTTGTCAGCTAAATGAATTCAGAGTGTCATATGATTATTTTTTGGAAAAATCAACTAATTGCTTTCAATCTAATTTTCTTTTTAAGATTAAATATGTTTTTTATTGAATAAGCCATTTTTTATAAATAACTTACTTGTTGAGATGAGGTTATTCTCCATAATTTAACTTTACATGGGTGATTAATTTTATTGAATTAGTTTATTGAAGGAATACAAGGAGGAAATAGGTAATGTTCTTTGAGTTAGTAATAAGATAAAAAATAATTTTATGTGACTTATATCTCATTTTTAAAGTGCCTTTAATCATCAATAAAAAACAGGCTATTTTTTCTTTTGATATATTCCTACTACAGTTTATTATTCGAGGCGTGTTTCTCTTTTAATAAATCATGATAGGGCGCTTTATTTTATCTTGAAAATATTATTTCAATAAACTGAAACATTAAATTGGCCTTATCTAAAATTAACAAGCTAATCATCTTGTAAGGTGAATGGCTATGTTTTTTATTGCACTTTTTATTTTACCTAAGCCAAAAATGGTAATGCTCATAATGTGCAGCTTTAAGGCAAAAGGAGTTAGTGGTGAATCCGTTTGAATATTATTATCAGTGGGAACTTGATTACCTAAGGCAACTTGCAAAAACTGCACGTGAAGAAAAATCGCATCTTGGTGATGTACTCAGTGGTAGAGACCCTGATGCAGAAAGAGTTAATGAAGGTTTTGCTGCTTTAATGGCTCGTTTGAGTCAGAAAATCAATGATGCTTTTCCTGAACTGACGCAGCCGTTACTACAAAAACTACAGGCACAGCCGATAAAAGGTATTCCTGCAACCAGTATTGTGCAATTTGATAGTGGAACACAGGGTGATTTTGCTTTTTCTATACCAGCAGGAACTGAAGTTTATACTCATCATCAACAACCATTTGTAATGTGCCGTGAATGCTCTATTGAGCCTTTGGTATTAGTGTCACGTGAAATTACTCATCAGGTACAGTCAACTAAAATCAATTTAAAATTTCGTTATAACGGTCGGGAAGAAGAGTGGTTGACCCAACCGATTAATTTGTTCCTGAGTAGTGACGTACGGGTGGCTGATGCTTTGATGCTGGGGCTGACACAATATTATGATGGAGCTGAATTACATCACAATGGGCAGGTTTATCAAGCCCGTGGCGATCGGTTTGAACCACGCTCAGGAGCTTCTCGATTGGCTTTGTCATCTGCGGTAGGGGATAACTGGGCACCACAGTTACTGGTTGAATCATTTTATCTGCCACATATTAATCAATTCCTGAATTTGCCTCTGCCGACAATGGTAAAAAGATTGGAACTGGCAGAACAGCGTGAATTCAGTGTTGTTTTATCGTTGAACACAATACTGCCATTATCAGCCGCTCAGGTTGAATCTGCATTTTTACTGAATTGCGTTCCTGTCGTTAATATGGCACGTAACAGTCAGGTAACTCTCCCTTTTACACCTGAAACAGCTCGTTATCGTTTACCTCTAATATCGAATCAGGGAGTTCTGCATATTACAGGTATTGAACTGAAAAACGAGCCGAATACAGAAGAAGAAAAGCGCGGTGATGAATATCTGTTTTATCCGGTCAGCCTGCTTACTGGCATGGAGCGTTATCATCCAGAATATGATAGGGCCTGGTTCTATTCGCTTGAAGTCATTAAAGATGCATTAGGCAGAATACAGTACGAACTGATTTTTTATGACAGCAAAGCAGAGCTGATGCATAGACCTCCTGAGCGAGAATTTATCTGCCATTTTTATGGTATTGAACAATATCAGGAACCTCTTGCGATAGGTGAAATCTGTCAGTCTGGTGAAAATATTCCCGAAGTTTTTCAATTAAAAAATATCACATCAACTTCACAAACTTATCCTCCTGTTGTTGATAGCCATCGTCACTGGGATTTGTTGTCACATTATTCAGTCGGCAGTCATTTATTGGAGACAGTTGTATCCGTCAAACAGTTATTACTGGATTTTGATTTATACGCAGATGCTAATCGCTCATCCAGCCGAAATATCCAGCGCATGATCGGAGGGGTTGCCAATATAGAAGCAAAATGGGGAGATAGAATAATCCGGGACAGGCCCGTTCGTTGTCTGCTGCTCACTCTGGTGCTGGATGAAACTGCTTATATTGATATCGGTGAAATGTATCGATTTGCCAATTCACTCTACCAATTTTTCCCATTCTGTCTGGCTCAGGGCACATGGCTGCGGATGCGAGTGCTCAGCCAGCCTTCAGGGACAGAATGGTATCTGTCACCTTCAATGATTCAGGGTTATCGCTCAATTATGTAAGGAGTTTTCACAATGGATGGATTAGTTTTTACATGTCAGATAGGTTCACTGCCACTCACTACATTTCAGGTCGTAGATTTCAGCTTACAAGAAGGGTTGTCACAACTCTTTCACTTATCGATGACAGTAGTCAGTTCTTTTGACAATGTTGGACTCAGTGAACAATTAGGTGCCAGCGCCGCTTTGACAGTTATTCGGGATGGTGCGATTGAGCGAACGATCAATGGTGTTGTGGCAGGAGCAGAACAGGGAAATACCGACGGACGGCGTACCTATTATACTTTTATTATCCGACCGGAAATGTGGCTAATGACCCTCAATCAGGATAGCCGGATTTTCCATCATCAATCCGTGCCGGATATTCTCAGCCAGTTGCTGAAAGAGCACCGCATTAAAGCAGACAGCAAATTCTACAAAGATCACCAACAGCATTCGATACGTGAATATACCACCCAGAAACGAGAGTCTGCCTATGAATTCTGGTGCCGGCTGGCGGCGGAAGAAGGCATCATGTTTTGGTTTGAGGAAGACAAACTATTTTACAGTAACTCCCACCTTGGCATGCTGGCAGCGCTGACTCTGACCTACAACGTGCAGGCAAACACGGATAACAGTGATTCGACTGCATGGCAGTGGAATTATGGCGAATATCTGTGCCCGGATGAAACGATCCATAAAGATAATAACTTCCTCCGGCCTTCTTATCCGCTACAACATGCGGCGGCGTTGGACGATGGCGGCAACCACTCTGTCTTTGAAAGTTATGGTCGTTTTCAAGTGGATGCAGAAGGTCGCCCTTTTACTCAATTGCGTTTGGAGCAGTTACAAAACCAGAGCAAAGTCGGTAAAGCGAGTACTAACTGTATCAAACTAAGGCCCGGTCGGATCTTTGTTTTGCAATCCCATCCGATTATGGCGATGAATGATCGCTGGCAGGTTATTACTGTCACACATCATGGTCATCAACCACAGGCCTCCGGGGATGTGGGGGAAGGAACAACCTTAACCAATAATGTTACGTTTATTCCCGGAAGACAGGACTGGCGCCCACCATTCCGCCATAAGCCGCTGGCAGACGGGGATGAAGTGGCAACAGTCGTGGGGCCGGAAGGTGAAGAAATCTATGTTGATAAACATGGTGCGATTAAAGTCCATTTCCATTGGAACCGTTATGATGAAGCAGATGACCGAGCTTCCTGCTGGGTGCGGGTAGCACAGGGCTGGAACGGTGATGGCTACGGTTTTATGGCAATTCCGCGCATCGGTCAGGAAGTGATTATTTCCTACCTTAATGGTGATATTGATCGTCCGATAGTCACTGGATGTACCTACAACGGACGTAATCGACCGCCACTGGATTTGCCGGCAGAAAAGACACGTACGACATTTAAAACGCGTACTCACAAAGGGGAAGGGTTTAATGAACTGCGCTTTGAAGATGCCAAAGGCAGTGAAGAGATCTATATTCACGCCCAGAAAGATCAGCTTATCCAGATAAACCACGATAAAACCCAGCGTGTGGGTCACGATGAAAGTCACAATGTACTGAATAACCGTAAACATGAAGTCGGCAACGATGAATTCATCCGGATCATGCATGAACAGCATGTTCAGATTGATCTGAATCAGTTTGAAACTATCACTAAGGATCGCAAAACCCGCATTAATAATAGCTGGGAAGAGAAGATATTCGCAGATCACCTGCAAGAAATCGGTAGGGACAAGACCGCTAAGGTCAATAACAATTATACGCTGAATGTGGTTAATAACATTCAGACTCTGACCAAGATGCACTCGTTACAGGCCAGTGAATCCGTACTAATTAAGGGTAAAGCGGGTTCGATTCTGCTGGATGGGCAGGGTGTCACAATTACCGGAAAAATCACCTTACAGGGGAATGTTTCCGTAATGGGAGGTAGCCCGGGGTCGGTTCCATCTTTAGATGGCTCAGCCAATGAAGGTTTGGCAATGGCGGAGGATTGCAGGGAAAAAGCCAAAAAGCTCAAGGAGTCATCTGAATAATGTTTTGGTTACCCGATTGTTCTGAGCACTGGATAGTGGATTACTCATTCACCAACAAAGAGGGGGATTTGTTCTCTGCACAGGCGATTATTCATGCTAAAAGTGAACGTCAGGCGCTTTCTGAGCTGGTGGAGTATTTGCTGAATGCAGGGCATTCCCCCGGCCAATATCAAACCATTCAGCCATTATTGGATTATCTCACCACCAGTTCTCGACAGGAGCTGCCATTGTTGCGACGTTTCCGGCAAGGGCAGGAACAGGGCGAGCGTGTGATATCGTTGAATGAACGTAATAATAGCTTACCTCTGCCTGCTGAGCGTGGTGTATTGCAATTTGTTGTTACAGACAGCATGCCGGAAAAACCTGAGACGAAATATCGTTATGCTGTGTTGGATGCTGCTGTTTATCGTCAGGTCATGGGCAGTTTTTTAAGCGCTGACCTGATGGTTTCTAACCTGTGCTGGGAAAGCCTGTTTCAGGGGGAAACCCAGGTCACTTTGGAAGATAGCGCCCCTTATTTGGTGGAATTAACCGAGAGTGGCGATGCGTATTCCCGCTTCCGGCAAATAATTACTCAACCAATGGCATCAGCGTTGGGTATTTTTATCGAAAGTGACCAGCCTTTTAGGGCGTTACGTAATCACTTGCGTAAATTCACCTATCTGAAAAACGAACAACAACAAACATGGATGTTCTATCGCTTTTATGTTCCTTTGGGATTGATTCCACTGCTGAAAAGCTTACCGGATGAGCAGTTGATGCATTTTATGCATCCGATTCAGCAAGTCGGGTATTTCGATTCTCAGACTAAGCAATATTACTCCTTGTCTCTGGCTGAAAATGCACTGGGTAAGGATAAAACTGCGCCCGTCACCATCAACGCTGTTTTAATCAGTAGCCTTGCGGAACAAACACAACAACGTGCGCTCGCACAAATTGTCAAATTCATCGAAGAGACACAACCCGAACTTACATCACAGCAAAAAGCACAACTTCCCACGTTTGTACTGCAACAAAGCAATCTGGTTTGTCTGGCTGGATTTGCTCATCAACGCTCAGTGCTTTACTTGGTGGCAGCCAGAAGTTTGGCTCGTGATGATGAAGAACTGTGGTTACGGGCATGGGAGTATGCGTGTGCAGAATCTCAGGCGCAAGAAGTAAGGGCGCTGAGTTGTTATGAGTATTGTTTTAACAATAGTTTTAAGAATCGGATTGCAAAATAACATAGGAAAAAAGAGAAATGGACAGTGTTGATTCTATCTTTACGAAAACTGGCGAAGCTGTTGAGACAGCTTCTGAAAAAGCAAAACAGGTCTTTGAAAAAATAGTTGATGAGGCGCAGGCGCGTATGCCACATCAGCTGGACATGGATACTGTTGTCAGACCGTGTGATGCCAATATCAGGCCGATTTATCCTGTCAGATATGCTTATATGAATTTTTTTGGTGACGAATTGTTAAGTGCTCAATTACCGCCGCCAATAAGTGCTTTTATTGATCCTTATGATGATTCATTAAGTGCAAGCGTTTTGAGGGGATATAGCATCCGAATGCCAAGAGCTGGCTGGATTTATGTCAAAGAAGAAGGGCCGATTAAAACCAGAGGATCTCAACGGGATGGAAAATTATTAATTTTCAAATTCAGCCCTGAAATTGTCACCCTAGAAGGCAAAAGAGGGATGGTCACCAAATATACCAAGTATGAGCAAAAAGCTGGGAGTTCTGCGTGGGAAGAAATTCATCCAGCTAGTGGTACAGCAGGTTTAGGCTATCCTTTTCTGGCAATGGATAAAGATGTGACCAAAATCAGTATCGTTTACAGTGAAGTAAAGCTTTCTAAATCTATCCTGAAGAAGATGGATAATGACAAAGAGTTTCGAAGGAATGCGATGCAATTTGTAGATTTAGATAGTGAACAATCAGACTATGCCATTGATGCCAAACAAGAGCATTTTGACGGATTAGTAGAAGATTTTAAAGATCCAGAAAGACAATTTCAGACATACAAAAAACAATTATCTGATCCAGCTTTGCAATCTGCTGATTTAGGGGATATCTCGATTGATGGCAGTTTTTTCATGAATTCAGATATGGAAATGCGTTATATAGACAGCCTTATCTGCCCTCATTATAAGGACAAAGCGAAGATTGTGGTATTGAATGATCCTGTGGGGTATCAACGTGATATTTTGATGGCATATATGTTACTTAATCTTTGGGAGCTGAATTATGGTGTAACTAATATTTATCCTCTTACAATAGGGAATTTTATTGAAATATTATCTTCCTCAAAAAATGAGGAAATAAAGAAATATGTAGAGGAATGTATTCACCAAGAAAATTGGAAAACTTGGTGGCCTAAATTAACTATTCCAATTAATGATATAAAGAATAAAAAGAAGGATATTCTTGATTTATATAATCATTTCTTTGAAGGTGGAATGATTGCCGGTAAGTTAGGTGGGCTGACACATTATTTTAAAAATTTTTTTTCTGTATCTGATAAGAAAGATATTTTTACTGAAGATGATGCAAGAGAGTTTGCGGAGTTCTGCATTTTATACAATGAATTAATGGAACCACTGAAGCATTCAGAAGAGGGGTTTTTGGCGATGGAAAGTATTATTGCTGGTCCATTGGCCATAGAAGAAAATAGTGCGTGGAATGTTGCTCTTAATGGAATAGTGAATTCATTGGGACATGATGGAGTTAATAAGGGTTCCATTGCAAAGTTTCTTAATCGAGGAGTGGATATAATATTCAGTGCCGTTGGTAATTTGCTTGCTAGACTTTTTGTATTTACAACAGAAATATCGTATAAAGGAATATTACATTTGCATGTATTGAGTGTTAAACAGATAACACATAAATTGGTTCCTAATGTTTTAGAATATTTTGGTCTTGAAATAAAGCAAGGTCAATATGCTGAGTTAACTGAAAAAGAGTATTATAAATTTCTAAAAAAAGTTGAAGATTATGAAAACCAAGGTTTATCAGGGCTATTTAAGAAAGGTGTGGCCCATGTTAAATCTGGCTCGAAAAAATTTTTTGGTAAAAAAGTGTTTGACTGGTCTAACATATTGGATGGTTATAATAACAATTTAAAAATAAAAATACCGTTAATTAAACTTAAAAGGCCAGAATTAAATCTTAATTTTAAGTTATTTTATTATTTAAATAAACCTACTGGATATGTGTTAAAGTCTAGCTTAACCGGATTGGATTTATTCATGAAAAGTTATGTGTTATATCAAATGACATCAATGTCGCGTTTCGATAAGAATGCACCATTTAATGCAAATAGACTTCCATATTATTATGTTTCAAGCTATGCGAATACTATCCTAGGAGGATTAATTGCAGCAAAAGGTTCCTCTGCTATTGGTGGAGATTTTCTTAAAGTTACAGCTAAATTAGCAGATAAATTGAATAGACCTGCCGCAAGAGCATTATTAAATTCTATTTCACGTAAACTTATGTTAGAAAGCGCTGTAATGACAAGGGCAGTAAATGGTGGATTAATTGCGACAGGGTTCGTGAGCGGTGTACTTTCTTATTATGATGCTTATAATTCTTTTGGCTTTGGTAATAATAAGGAAGCTTATTCCCATGTTGCAATAGGCACAGGCTCAATAATGATGGCTGTTGGGTGGTCTATAGCGCTAGCAACATCTGAAGTGACCTTTGGAATTAGTCTTGTTATTGCACTAGGAGCTTCACTAATGCTTGGTGGAACATTTGCAGCTATATACTTCAATTGGGTCGATTTTAAAACTTTATTAAAGAATTGCTTTTGGGGTAATGGAGAGAAGTATGCTTTTTGGAGTACAGATGAAGATCGAAAACCTTTAGAGGAACAATTTGAGAAAATAAAAAAAGTAGAAAAAGGAGTAAATGATTCATATGTTGTTGAGATGCAGGAGTTTTTGAATTTCTTTACGAAACCAATTTTAAAAATTGAAAATAATAAACAAGGAAAGATAATTTATAAATTTATACTGCCTAACTTTAAATGGGGAGAGTCAAATATATATCATGAAGTTATACCATCAACTTTGTCTGATGGCTATAGTGATCCGGATGCATCAATAGTTGAACGTAGTTATAGTAGATACTGTTATTCTGTAGCAAAAGATAAATTCAATAAAGCAATTAATATTGCTAGTAAAAATCGTGAAAATTTAATTTATGATGAGAGGAGTGGTTTAACTACGTTAACAGTTGAAGTAGAAGAAAAGTACTCTGAATATATGAAGGTTTTTTGGTATTATAAGCCAACAAAAGATAATGTTTCTCCTCTTCACTATAAGTGGGGAAAAGAACCAACGTTAGAAAATGCAATTTATGGATATGAAGATGAGGTATTATGTTAAATGAGTGAGTTAATAAAAAAAACACTTAAAAAAATTTTTAAAGTGAAAACATCTCCAACAGAACCATTGTCTACATTTGGTGATCCTGTTCTAGAGGGAAAAATAATTTTGTTGAATGATAAAACTGTAAAACGTGCAGGTTTTTTGGACGTAATAAATGACAAGGAATGTCAATTTCGTCATAATATCATAAGAGCCAGAAAAGAAGTTATAATACCTTTGATGATTGGATTTATGTTATGTCTTGGTTTTTTTATTAATAATTTTGTTACAGTATGGAAAGCTAATGAGGAAGGTTATCTTTGGTCTGTACAGAATGCCAAAAAACGTTATGGAGAGAAATTTTATTTAAATCCCAATGCACCTGAATATGTTAAATCATTACAGATAATATCAGATGATGAAAAAGTATCATTATTGGATTATTTCCATATAAAATATTCTAAGGGTAGTTATTATGGTGAAGAAAGGGCTAGACGATACCTGATTATAGATGCAAGCTTTGGGTTGTTTTTTCTTATCGCCAATATTCTTTTGATTAGCATATTATTACGACTACGTAAGCCTGCAAATTTCATTATTGATCATGAAAGGAAACTTTTTTATACCTGGAAAAAAGGGAAAGTGTATGTATCGCGTTATAAAGAATTAGAAGTGGCGTTTACTAATAATATTTTGCATTTCAAATGTTATGGACTAAACGAAAAAAATGAATTGACATACCAATTTTTCATTCCTTATCTCAGTCTTTTCAACTCGGATGAGGATAAGATTTATATCTTGGCATTTATGTCAAAATATTTGTTACAGGGGAAAGAAGCAGTCAGTTCAGTTGATTTTAAACGCCAAGAGAGATTGCCGTGGTTTCGTAAACAAATAAAACCAACCGATTGGGAACAACAGATTTCGGCAATCTTAGCGGAACTAGACAGGCTTGGGCCGTCGAGAAAGGCTACTGACCCCAAATAGCAGTTGGAAAAACAGTTAAACAGCAAAAAACCGTCATTGAGTATCTTTTGTTATAAAAAAAAGATATTAATGACGGTTTAAGTATAATTAGGTTGAATTAGAGTTTTGTAAATTGTTTATTATCTAATACCTTGGAAACTTCTTTATTCAAAATATTCAGCAGAAGAATTGAACGAGTTTCTCCATCTGGTTCATTATAAATGGCCTGAATCCCTTCAAAAATCCCTTCAGTTATCAGAACAGTATCACCGGAAACAGGGGTTTCTGGTGCAGTGAATTCCTGTTCAGTCGCATTCATTAATTCATCGATTAATTGTTGTGGGACAACCGCTGGGTATGTACTGAAACGGATAAAGTGATTAACCCCCCGCGTTGAATTAACCGTGGTGGTATGAATAACTTCTGGATCAAAGTTCACAAAAAGGTAGTTCGGAAAAAGAGGTTCGGTTACGGTCGTTCTTCTACCCCGTATAATTTTTTCAATTTTGGCTGTGGGTGTCAGGCAAATGACATCCTGTCTCTCCAGGTTTTCTACCGCCCGAGAGATTTGCCCGCGTTTACAATAAAGAAGATACCAATTTCCCATAATATTCCGACTCCATTACACAATGTACTAAGCATAACAAAACCGATATACCAGAATCACCTATAAAATGAGGCATAACAAAACCAATATAAGCAAATCATATATAAAGTGAAAAATGTGTTTAAAGAAAATGACATGTTTTTACAGGCAGTAACGTGTTTTACAGGCCAAAACCCATATCTTATACACTTTGTCTTTCAAGTTGCTTCTTTGTTGGCTGAACAAACTCGTTTCCGACGAATTTGACGCTCTCCTGCCGCCACGGTGCGTCTTGAAATCCATTGTGTATCATTATTAAACAGATAATCGTTTCATTTTACTTATCATTATGAATTAAAATGATTTTTATAGATAAAATTGCAGAATAGTTTATTTTTTGAAAAACGCATATTAAGAGGATAGCACTATTTTATTGGTGTAAATGAATAGCTTAAAATTTATCTACGTAATCAGACGTTTTTCGTGCAATTTGATAAGCAGGCATGGAGGCTGAACAACGTTTCTCTGTGTCTTAGCAATTTGACCCACAAGAATACAATAAATTCATTGATTTTTAGTAAGTTATGAGTTTACCTTGTAACCTGCATTCGAGAGCTTATAATGTCCTTCCCCCTTAAAAATCGGCATAATTGAATAATATGAAATACCGCGATCTAAGAGACTTTCTTTCCTTGCTGGAACAATCTGGTGAATTAAAACGAATTAGTATGGAAGTTGATCCCTATCTGGAAATGACCGAAATCGCGGATCGTACTCTTCGTGCCGGTGGGCCTGCCTTGTTGTTTGAAAACCCAAAAGGATACTCGATGCCTGTTTTATGTAATCTGTTTGGGACACCTAAACGGGTTGCGATGGGGATGGGGCAGGATGATGTTAAAGCTCTGCACGATGTTGGCAAGTTGCTGGCCTTTCTCAAAGAGCCGGAGCCACCAAAAGGTTTTCGTGATTTGGTTGGTAATTTGCCTAAATTCAAACAAGTTTTAAATATGCCAACTAAGCGTCTTAGTTCTGCGCCTTGTCAGGAGCTGGTCTGGGAAGGAGATGACGTTGATTTGACCCGAATTCCGGTGATGCACTGTTGGCCAGAAGATGCTGCTCCTTTGATTACATGGGGCCTGACCGTAACCAGAGGGCCAAATAAAGAACGCCAGAATCTGGGTATCTATCGTCAGCAAGTTTTAGGTAAAAATAAGCTTATCATGCGCTGGCTATCACATCGCGGTGGGGCACTCGATTTTCAGGAATGGTGTCAGTCTCATCCGGGGGAGCGTTTTCCTGTTTCTGTTGCTCTGGGTGCGGATCCTGCCACAATTTTAGGCGCTGTTACGCCTGTGCCTGATACCCTGTCTGAATATGCTTTTGCCGGATTGTTGCGTGGGCATAAAACGGAAGTTGTGAAATGTTTATCCAATGAATTGGAAGTGCCTGCCAGCGCTGAGATTATCCTCGAAGGGTATATTGAGCCGGGTGAAATGGCACCGGAAGGGCCATATGGTGACCATACTGGTTATTATAATGAAATAGATATGTTTCCTGTATTTACCATTACTCACATTACCCAGCGTCGTGATGCTATCTACCACTCTACCTATACAGGGCGCCCACCGGATGAACCGGCTGTATTGGGCGTTGCATTGAATGAAGTACTGGTACCTATCCTGCAAAAACAATTTCCTGAAATTGTCGATTTTTATCTACCTCCTGAGGGTTGTTCTTATCGGCTTGCCGTCGTTACGATGAAAAAACAATATGCAGGGCATGCCAAACGGGTCATGATGGGTGTTTGGTCATATCTGCGGCAATTTATGTACACAAAATTTGTGATTGTCTGTGATGATGACATTAATGCCCGAGACTGGAATGATGTTATCTGGGCAATAACAACGCGGATGGATCCGCAACGGGATACTGTCTTAATGGAAAATACACCAATTGACTATCTCGATTTTGCATCACCTGTTTCCGGGCTTGGCTCAAAAATGGGATTAGATGCAACCAATAAATGGCCGGGAGAGACACAAAGGGAATGGGGGCGTCCGATTGTCATGAGTGATGAGATCCGGGCCCGTGTCGATGAAATTTGGGATCAATTAGATATTTTGAAGCGATAAGAGGGAACGCATGACAACACTAAGCTGTAAAGTAACATCGGTTGACTCCATTACAGATACAGTTTATCGGGTTCGTTTATTACCTGATTCGCCTTTTTCTTTTCGTGCAGGGCAATACCTTATGGTCGTGATGGATGAGAGGGATAAACGCCCCTTCTCTATGGCATCATCGCCATCAGAAAAACAGACGATTGAATTGCACATAGGGGCTTCTGAATTGAACCTGTATGCAATGGCGGTGATGGATAGGATCCTGGATCAGAAAGTTATTGATATTGATATTCCACACGGGCAAGCGTGGTTTCGTGAAGACAGTAAAAACCCGATGCTATTAATTGCAGGAGGAACCGGATTTTCATATACCCGTTCTATTTTACTGGCTGCCTTAGAGAACGATCCTGAGCGCGAAATTGCAATTTATTGGGGTGGGCGTGAGCTGCAACACCTCTATGATTTGGGTGAGTTACAGTCTTTAAGTGAACATTACTCTAATTTAACCGTCGTTCCTGTGGTTGAGCAGGCTGATGGTAATTGGCGGGGAAGGACCGGAACTGTATTAAGTGCTGTTCTGGAGGATTTTAGCAATTTAGCTCCGTATGACATTTATATCGCCGGCCGTTTTGAAATGGCTAAAATTGCCCGTGAACGGTTTTGCAGTGAGCGTGATGCTTCTCTTGAGCGTATGTATGGTGATGCGTTCGAGTTTATCTGATTTATAGCAATAATAAAAAAACCCGCCCCTGACAGGCGGGAAACTACGGCAACAACTTATTCGAGTGATGCAATAGATAAGACAGACAAGGGGAAAATACTCACAAATAATCGTCAGCTACTCCGATAGCTAAACTCTTTCAATAATCGTGGCAATACCCTGACCCAGCCCGATACACATGGTTGCTAATCCGAACTGGACATCTTTACGCTCCATCAGATTCAGCAAGGTTGTTGTGATCCTGGTACCAGAACAGCCCAATGGATGACCAAGTGCAATAGCACCACCATTCAGGTTAATTTTGTCATCCATACTATCCAGCAGATTCAGCCCCTTCATACATGCCAGAGACTGGGCAGCAAATGCTTCGTTTAATTCAAACAGGTCAATATCCGAAAGAGTCAGACCGGCTTTTTTCAATGCCATTTGTGTTGCTGGAACAGGGCCATAACCCATGATAGAAGGATCGCAGCCAACAACCGCCATTGAGCGGATACGGGCACGAGGCTTCAATCCCAGTTCACGTGCTTTACTTTCACTCATGACCAGCATTGCTGATGCACCGTCTGAAAGTGCTGAAGAGTTACCGGCGGTTACACTACCCGTGACTGGGTCAAAGACAGGGCGCAGACCAGCTAAATCTTTCAGATTAGTATCCGGGCGGATAACCTCATCAAAATTAACAAGCTGAATGTTTCCGTCAGCATCGTGCCCGTGCAGAGGAGCAATTTCGCTGGCAAAGGCTTTTGACTCTGTCGCCTGTGCAGCGCGCTGATGTGAACGCATAGCAAATTCATCCTGCATTTCACGGCTGATACCATGCATTTTTGCCAGCATTTCAGCGGTCAGACCCATTACACCCGCAGCTTTTGCGACATTACGGCTTAATTTAGGGTGGAAATCGACACCATGAGTCATCGGCACGTGGCCCATGTGCTCAACACCACCAATCATGGCAATATTGGCATCTCCTGTCATGATCATGCGGGTAGCATCATGCAATGATTGCATCGAAGAACCACACAGACGGTTCACGGTAACCGCGGGTACTGAATGAGGAAGCCCTGCCAGCAAGGCTGCATTACGGGCAATATTAAATCCTTGTTCCAGTGTTTGTTGTACACACCCCCAAGAGATATCATCAATCTGCTCAGGTTGTACTAATGGGTTACGTTTAAGGAGTGACTTCATCAAATGTGCTGAGAGATCTTCGGCACGGGTCTGACGGAATACTCCACCTTTTGAGCGCCCCATCGGGGTACGGATACCATCAATAATGACTACGTTTTCCATGTTTTCAGACCTCACGCTATTTCACCTGAATTAACAGCAAGTTTTGCTGCCGCAGGATAGTAACTTTCATTGCTCTCAGCTTTCGCTTTCAGGCCGGCTGGAACCTGATAAAGTGCACCTAAATGGGCATAGCTTTCAGCCAGTTTCACATAGGCTGCTGTTCCCATTGTATCCAGATAACGGAAAACACCGCCGTGGAATGGAGGGAAACCTAAACCATAAACCAGCGCCATGTCTGCTTCTGCAGGGCTGGCAATCACACCTTCTTCCAGACAGCGAACAACTTCGTTAATCATTGGGATCATGGTACGGGCAATGATATCTTCGCCAGAGAAAGCCTGTTTAGGCTGGCTTACACCTGCCAGTAACTGATCAGTGGTTTCGTCCTGCTCTTTTTTCGGTTTACCTTTTCTATCCTGAGTGTATTTATAGAAACCAACACCATTTTTCTGGCCATAACGCTGGTTTTCAAACAAGACATCAATGGCATCCCGATAATCACGGCTCATACGCTCAGGAAAACCTTGTGCCATAACGCTTTGTGCGTGATGGGCAGTATCAATCCCAACTACATCAATCAGATATGCAGGGCCCATCGGCCAGCCAAATTCTTTTTCCATGATTTTGTCGATTTGACGGAAATCACCACCATCTCGCAATAACATGCCAAAGCCGGCCAGATATGGGAATAGAACACGGTTTACGAAAAAGCCCGGACAATCATTCACAACAATCGGGGTTTTGCCCATTTTGCTGGCATAGGCAACAACAGCAGAAATTGTTTTTTCTGATGTTTTTTCTCCACGAATGACTTCAACCAGCGGCATACGGTGAACCGGGTTAAAGAAGTGCATACCACAGAAGTTTTCTGGTCGCTTCAGTGATTTGGCTAATTCAGTGATGGGAATAGTGGAAGTGTTGGATGCCAGAATACAATCATCATTAATATGAGATTCTGTTTCTGCCAGAACTGCCGCTTTAATTTTCGGGTTTTCAACAACCGCTTCGACTACAACCTGAGATTGCTCAATACCGGCATAATCCAGCGTTGGGTGGATTGATGACAAAATCTTAGCCATCTTCATTGCATCCAGACGTCCGCGCTCAAACTGTTTGTTCAGTAATTTAGCCGCTTCGTTCATGCCGAGATCCAGTGCTTTCTGATTAATATCTTTCATCAGAACCGGCACACCTTTACGTGCTGATTGGTAAGCGATACCTCCACCCATAATACCCGCGCCCAGAACAGCGGCATGTTGAGGTGTTGAAACTTCTTTCAGATGTTTTTTTGCCAGACCTTTTACAGACTGATCATTCAGGAAGATCCCGACCAAAGCACGGGCAACTGATGTATGTGCCAGCATCACGAAGCTATCACTTTCCAGTTTTAATGCTTCATCGCGATTCAGAGTCGCTGCTTTTTCAATGGTTTTTACCGCAGTAATAGGAGCCGGATAATGAGGCCCTGCGACTTTCATTACCATGCCTTTTGCCACAGTGAAACTCATGGTGCGTTCAATCGCATTAAGGCTAAGCGGTACTAGTTTAGGTTGACGGGCGGCTTGCCAGTCTAAATCACCTTGAATAGCCTGTTCCAGAATAGAAACAGCAGAGTCAACCAACTTCTCTGTAGGCACAACGGCATCAACCAAGCCATTTTTCAACGCTTCTTCAGCACCGATATCTTTGCCGGCTGTAATAATTTCAAGGGCATTATCAGTTCCGATCAAGCGTGGCATACGAACTGAGCCACCAAAACCCGGCATAATACCTAGTTTTGTTTCTGGTAAACCGATTCGAAGATCAGGGGATGCTACGCGAAAATCAGTGGCAAGTACTAACTCGCAACCGCCACCAAGCGCATACCCATTGATTGCGGAGACTGTAGGAACAGCAAGGTCTTCAATTCGATTGAAAATGTTATTAGCGAGATTCAGTAATTCATGCAGTTTTTCTGCCGGAGCGCTGAATAAAGATAAAAATTCTGTGATATCCGCACCGACAATAAAGGCCTGTTTTTCAGAGCGGATTAATAGCCCTTTTAATTCAGATTGTTGTTCAAGGGTGGCAATTGCCTTATCCAGTGATGCAACAGTCTTGGTATCCAGTTTATTAATTGCGGCTGACGCATTGAAGATCAGTTCTGCAATGCCATCTTTCAGCCAGTTTACTTGAATAGTTTCACTTAGGTAGAGCATGTCATTCTCCTCAATGAGTGCATACCATCTGGTATGACCAGATGCAGTTGATTGTGATTAGTGTGTTAAGTGAATGCAAACCAATGATTAATTTTTTGTAGGGCGGATCACAGGTAAGATTTATGATGGGAAGTGCTATTTTTTATTATTTATTTGAAAAATATAAATATTATCAGTTAATTCTTATTAAGTTGATTTTCAGTGATGACACGAAAAATAATGTATTGTGGTAAAATTGAAATTCCGGCCAGATAACCCAAAGGTTCATAAAATGGAAAAGTTGGCATCTCTGTATCAAGAACATATTAAAATTTTGCAAAAGCGTGCTAAAGAAATATTAGCACGCAGTCAGCTTGACGCCCTGCTTATTCACTCTGGTGAGTTATTACGAGTATTTCTCGATGATAGCCATTATCCGTTTAAGGCAAATGCACATTTCAAGGCATGGGTTCCTGTAACCAAAGTACCGAATTGCTGGTTATGGATCGATGGTGTCAATAAACCCAAATTATGGTTTTATTCCCCAGTGGATTATTGGCACAGTGTGGAACCACTTCCTCACGGATACTGGACGGAAGAAGTGGAAATGTTCCATCTGGCCAGTGCCGAAGATATCAACGCAGCACTGAATGGCTTTTCAAAGCAACATACGGCTTACATCGGCGAACAAGTTGAACGTGCGAAATCGCTGGGGATCTCCGAACATAATCTTAACCCCAAAGCCGTTTTAGATTATTTAAGCTTCCATCGTTCCTATAAGACAGATTACGAACTGGCCTGTATGCGTGAAGCGCAGAAGACAGCAGTGAATGGCCATATGGCGGCACATGATGCGTTTTTGTCAGGTGTCAGCGAGTTCGAAATCAATATGTTCTATCTGATCGCAACAGGCCACCGTGATACTGATGTTCCTTATGACAATATTATCGCACTGAATGAAAATGCTGCTGTTTTGCACTATACAAAGTTGCAACAAACGGTACCGGCTGAAATTCGCAGTTTTTTGATTGATGCGGGGGCAGAATATAATGGCTATGCGGCGGATATCACCAGAACTTATGCAGCGAAATCAAATAGTGAGTTTGCTTCTCTGATTAAAGGGCTGAATGACGAACAGCAGGCAATTATAACCACGATCAAAGCGGGTACCCGGTATACCGATTATCATATCAATATGCACTATCGCATAGCCAGGTTGCTGAAAAAACACGATATCATTAATGGGATTAGTGAAGAAGCTATGGTTGAAAAAGGGCTGACAGCGCCATTTTTCCCTCACGGCCTTGGTCACCCGCTTGGCTTGCAGGTACATGATTCCGCCGGATTTATGCAGGATGATACCGGAACTCATTTGGCTGCGCCGGAAATGTATCCTTATTTGCGTTGCACACGTGTTCTGGAGCCAAGAATGGTTTTGACCATTGAGCCGGGGCTTTATTTTATTGAAACCTTATTGGCACCGTGGCGTGTCAGCGAATACAGCAAACACTTCGACTGGAAAAAGATCGAGGCACTCAAGCCATATGGTGGTATTCGCATTGAAGATAATATCGTTATCCATGATGGAAAAATTGAAAATATGACCAGAGATTTACAGTTGCCGTAATGAAGCCTTATTTAATTCCAGCGGCTTCAGTCAGCTTTACTGAAGAAATAAAGAAAAGTCGTTTTATTACCCTGCTGGAGCATACCAGCGGGGTTGATGAAGCAAAATCGTTTATTCAACGCATTAAACAGCAATACCCTGATGCCCGGCATCACTGCTGGGCTTTTGTTGCTGGCGCTCCCGATGATTCTCAGCAGTTAGGTTTTTCAGATGATGGAGAGCCTACCGGAACCGCGGGTAAACCGATGATTGCACAATTGATAGGAAGCGGTTTAGGGGAGATCACTGCTATATCCGTCCGTTATTTTGGGGGAATTAAACTGGGTACCGGGGGGTTAGTGAAAGCCTACGGTAATGGCGTTCAGCAGGCGCTTAAGCTATTGGAAACAAAGTATAAAGTTCCACAGAAACAATACCAGATACAATGTGAATATGCACAAATCTCAATGGTAGAACAGTTATTACAGCAATTTTCAGGGCAAGTACTTGCCAGTGAATATACGGAAAATGTTACATTGCAAGTCTCATTACCTGCTACCCTTGCTGATGAAATAGGTAATAAATTACGTGACTTAAGTCGCGGGGCGCTATTTTTAACATCAAAAGAATAATTATTTTGTCATACCGGATTTCGAAGGAACCTGCTGAATGCATTTTCGCACCATAACCCGTATTGTCGGGCTACTTGTCATTATTTTCTCTGTCACAATGATTATTCCGGGGTTGGTGGCATTGATTTACCGAGATGGTGCCGGCAGAGCTTTCAGTCAGACATTCATCTTTGCACTTCTGATTGGTCTGGTACTTTGGGTACCCAATCGGGAACAAAAATATGAACTGAAACCTAAGGAAGGTTTCTTGATCGTTGTACTGTTCTGGACTGTACTGGGTAGTGTCGGTGCTTTACCTTTTATTTTCTCAGAAAAACCTAACCTTTCTATTACTGATGCTTTTTTCGAATCTTTCTCAGGATTGACGACGACAGGGGCAACGACACTCGTTGGTCTTGATTCTCTTCCTAAAGCCATTCTCTTTTATCGGCAAATGCTGCAATGGTTGGGAGGAATGGGAATCATCGTACTGGCGGTTGCGATCCTGCCTTTGCTGGGGGTAGGGGGAATGCAGCTTTATCGGGCTGAAATGCCGGGGCCACTGAAAGATAATAAAATGCGTCCTCGTATTGCTGAAACGGCAAAGACTCTCTGGCTGATTTATGTTTTGTTAACCATTGCCTGTGCGGTTGCCTTATGGGCAGCTGGGATGTCAGTTTTTGATGCTATTTCTCATAGCTTTTCTACTATTGCGATAGGGGGGTTCTCGACCCATGATGCCAGCGTAGGCTTTTTTAATAGCCCAACGATTAATACTATTATTGCAATTTTTCTGCTGATCTCTGGCTGTAACTTTGGTTTGCACTTTGCTGTGCTTTCAGGAAGAAGCCTGAAAGTTTATTGGCGTGATCCTGAATTCCGCATGTTTATCAGTATCCAGCTGGCATTGGTCGTCATATGTATGCTGGTTTTGTGGCAGCACTCCGTTTATGAATCAAAATTAAATGCACTGAACCATGCCTTCTTTCAGGTTGTGTCTATGGCAACTACAGCAGGGTTTACGACGGACAGTTTTGCTAAGTGGCCGCTGTTTCTGCCATTTCTGTTACTGTGCTCTGCATTTGTCGGCGGATGTGCCGGATCGACTGGTGGGGGTTTGAAAGTCATCCGCATCTTGTTGTTGTTTCTGCAAGGCTCCCGCGAATTGAAGCGGTTAGTTCATCCTAATGCGGTATACACAATTAAACTGGGGCGTAGGGCATTACCGGAAAAAATTATTGAAGCAGTTTGGGGTTTTTTCTCCGCTTATGCGTTGGTTTTCATTATTAGCATGTTGTTACTTATTGCTACAGGAGTTGATGAGTTTTCTGCGTTCTCTGCTATTGCCGCAACACTGAATAATCTTGGGCCGGGCTTGGGTACGGTAGCTGATAACTTCACTACAATGAACCCGACAGCGAAATGGGTTTTAGTGGTGACAATGCTGTTTGGGCGTTTGGAAGTTTTCACTTTATTAGTTTTATTTACGCCAACTTTCTGGCGCGATTAATCGAAGATACAGAGGCGTATTTATGAATTACCTATTGCTCTATTCCACACAGGATGGACAGACTAAGAAAATAATCATGCGTATTGCAGAAAATATTCGCCGGACAGGTATCAATTGTGACTTGAGAGATCTTGCGACAGTCAATCATATGAATTTGCTTCCTTATAATAAGGTGATGATCGGGGCTTCAATACGTTACGGGAACTTTAATTCGGTATTACATAAGTTTGTTGTACGCCATCAAAAGCAATTGAATCAACTAACGACAGCTTTCTTCAGTGTCAATTTAACAGCAAGAAAACCAGAAAAAAGAACGCCTGAGACGAATGCTTATGTTCGTAAGTTTTTGGTAAAAAGCCCTTGGCAGCCAGATTTGTGCGATGTTTTTGCCGGAGCACTGCTTTATCCCCGCTACCGTTGGTTTGATCGCATAATGATTCAGCTCATTATGCGTCTGACCGGAGGAGAAACTGATACAACAAAAGAGATTGAATACACCGACTGGGCCCAAGTGGATCATTTTTCTCAGACATTTTTACAACTAGAGCCTCAAAAAGAGGCTTAAAAGCAATCTTTTTGTTGGTTATTTCGGCGCTTTGAGGGAAAAAGAAACGAACGAAAATAAAATGCAAAAAAACTATTGTCAGGGCCGAAAAACTCCCTATAATGCGCCACCACTGACCGACGCTGAGCTGAGACACGCCGCGCAGGACAGCGGAACGAAAGCGAAAATAAACGCTTGACTCCGGAGGCAAAAAGCGTAAGATACGCAGCCTCGCAACCCGGAACGAGATGTTCGGTTGCAATGCTCTTTAACAACATAATCAGACAATCTGTGTGGGCACTCGCAAGACACTATCGACAGCCGAAAGGCAAAAAAGATTAAAGTCTTGAAGAGTGACTGAAACAGTTAATTCATTACGAACTAACAGTAACGATTCTTTGAGCATCAAACACTTTTAATTGAAGAGTTTGATCATGGCTC
>NZ_CAWQMW010000080.1:0-2552 GCF_963895965.1 Xenorhabdus sp. PB30.3
ATATAATTTAGATTTCACCACATTTCATCTAGGAGCCATATAACTGTAGCCCCCTAGAATACCCGATTGCCATTTTAGTTAATATACATTTCCAAAACCATGTTCTTTATGACCAAATTATTTAACTATCAACAAGATGGATTTTTTCTTTTTCTTCATCATTCTTATTATTTGGCGCGATTAAAAAACGACCTTTATTCCCGTACTGATCATAAATAGTAATATAGAACTCAGGATACCAATAATCCTTTACCTCAGGAAAAGTTGGATCATTTACCAATATAACAGTAAAGCAAAGGAAGCCAACCTTCTGCCGAACTGTTATATCTATAGGAAAATTAACTGGTAGATTAAACCATATAGCATTCCCTATGGAAACAGTCTTTTCTTTTCCCAATGACCAAAGGAAATGGGCATAATAAACTGTATGATATTCATCTTCAGAATAAAGTTGGTGAATAGAATCAATCTTTCCACCATCATATTCCAATTTCATAATATGACGTTTTCCATACTGATCATTTGGACTGATAGACACATATGTGTTTTCTTGTATCCAACCAGGCTCACCATAGTGGGTAGTAATGATTTTACTATCCATTTTTATATGGGACATATCATAAAATACTTCACTAATCGCAGTTAATTGTAAAAATGCAGATACACCATCAAAATCTCCGCCATATGAGATAGAATGCTCACCGTCTGGAGCCTGTACCAACACGCCTATTTGTTTAATGTGATTACTCTCTGTTGGTGCGCAGTATACATAATAAGTTAATGTATTTATAAAATTTGATTTCTTTATTGAATTTGAAGCCTGCTCCCTTGAATTCATTAAAGAAACACTACTAGGAATAATAATAGCAGTAAATTCATTAGGCTCATCTGTATATCCCCATGTAAAATCATCATTTTCAGAAACGTCAAAGGACAATTTTTCACCTGTATTATAGTCAATGAGCCAAGTGTTTTTAGATAGTATCTTATTTGATATTGATATATTCATATCATTTTTATCCTTTGGTGTTATATGAACATCAATCAATATCCTATGCCTTCCATTGGAAAATATATTTTCACTATTACTTAGTTGACGAAAACCAATTTTTAAATCAGAAATCCCATTCCAAGATGAATATTTATCGTCATCTTTAAAATCAATCATATAAAACCTCCAATTAAATCATTAAAAGTCCTTGAATATTGATTTTAGTTCTATGGATCTTTCAGAACATGAAAATTTTTAATAAACCGATAACAACGACTAATACAAAAAATACTTGGCAGTAGTATTAAGATAATCATCTATAATCATTTATCAGTGTTTTCAGCTAAAAAAATACCTCCGATAAATTTGATGTATATCTAGAATTCTATGGTCTATGCCCTCTCTTTCTGCTATCTGTAGTTCCCTATAAAATATATCAGAATAATTATATTGAAGATTTCGCCATAAAAGATTGTCAAAAGTATAAAAAAATCCGTTTGTTGCCCACGCACGCTGTATCTCTTGGATATCTGTAGCACTATATATCTGACTACGGGCTTGTAAGTCATACCGAAACGCATTAATAAATTCAGTACCATTACGACTATTTACATTTATGATAGGTGTATACAACTGGTCTACTGTATTAATTCCAATATCTACCGCTCCAATACTACTCCCACCCACATCTACCAGATTACTCATTTCACTTACTTCTCGAGTTGTATCAAAACCCAGCGCGTCTAAAGCATAAAAAAAGTCAGCGTTACCCGCAGGAAGAGTAAGTCGCAATGTATGAAAATTACTACCTACAGGACTTATGATTTCCTGAACATATCCCATTCGTACTGCCATAGCAAAATAAGCGCTCGTAGATACGTAAACAGCACTTTGTCTTTCTTCACTCAAATCTTCTTGAGCCACACGTCCTAGTAATTGAACGTGTTCTATTCTCGGAGAAGGGGGTCCGCTTACAGCAATCCTCTCTGGCCTTTCTGCTATCTCTGCAGTCTCTTCCGTCAGCATATGACTCAAGCTAGCTTGCCGCATGCCCCGAGCCAGTTTCCCGAGCACCGAACTGCCCAGGCTGGCTGCTCCCAATCCCATTGAAATCCAGCCCAAAACAGCAGACGTCTGCGGATCACTGCCCTCTGTCACGGCACTGGCAAACCCGGTCGCCGCCCCTAAAAAACCAACCCCGGCCAAAATCGCCCCACTCAGCGTCAGGGAAGCCCCTCCCGTTGGAATGACCGCGGCCAACTCCGCAGCCATTCCAAACAAACCTAACGCTATTCCCAGAATACTGCCCACACTGATGTGCCCACTCGGATCGGTCCGGTTGATCGGATCGCCCAGGCAGTACGCATACGGGTTCAGTCCCCCGGCCCCGAACGGGCTGAGGCTGTCCGGCGCCGTAAACCGCATCAGGACCGGGTTATACGTCCGGTAACCGTTGCCCAGATGATACCCGCCTCCGGCCGGGTCCTGCCGCTCCCCGTTATAGCCCGGTAAATCCGGGTCACTGTCCGCCGCCGCCTGCTGCCCGTACGGGGTATAGCGA
>NZ_CAWQMW010000081.1:0-2518 GCF_963895965.1 Xenorhabdus sp. PB30.3
CTCTCCACCGGCGAGCGCTATAAAGTGGATGAAACGGATAAGGCCGTGACCTTACTCCAATACAGGCAGGATGTGGTGCGGTTTGAAAAAAACGGGGCGGAGGATGCGTATCAGGTGATCCATAAATCCGGTCAGGTGGAGATCCTCTCCGGGCCCAAAAATGCCTTTAACCTGAAAGTCCCGGTGAAGATCCTGAATCCGCTGGGGCACAGCCTGCAGCTGGAGTGGGATTATACCGCCGGCGCCGTGCCCCACCTGACGGGGATTTACGATCTGGATAAAAAACACCGGGCGCTGCTGACCGTTAAGACAATACCGGGGGTGGCGACCCGGCTGACCGTCTGGCCCGGCATGTCGGAAATGTATGAAATTGAACTGGCGCTGCATAACGGTTGGGTGAGTACCATCACGAACCTGACGGCCGGGCAGACGTTGATCTGGTCACTGGGCTATGACCTGCACTGCCAGTTTTTAAACCGGGTGACGACCCCGACCGGTTTGCTGGAGGCGGTGACGTATACGCAGGACGGCCACCGTTTTCCGGCTAAAGGGCCGGCGGCCGCCTTGCCGTATGTGACCCGCTACAGCCAGTCATCCGGTCTGGAGGGCGCCAGTGTCCGCACGTATACCTATACCAAGAACAACTTTCTCGGCAGCGGGACGGGGGGCGACTGGAGCCGCAATCAGGATTACCTCTACGGGGTGCTGTCCGATTATCAGTACGGCTCCATCGAACGCTGGGACAACGGGCAGGCGGTCCGGGAAATTACCCGGCGCTACAATAATTACCATCTGCTGGTGTCAGAAAAGGTAGAGCAGAACAACTGCATACGTCAGCATGAAACGGAGTATTACGCCCAAATCGGGGCGGAGTTTGCGCAGCAGCCGCCCCAGTTTCAGCTGCCCAAATCGGCCACGGTCCGCTTTATTGCCGGCAACGGCCAGCGGGAGGAGGTGACCCGGACGGAGTTTGATGCGGCCGGCAACCCGACCCTGCAGATTGCCCCGGACGGCACCCGCACGGTGTGGGTCTATTACCCGGCCAAAGGGGAGGTGACACGGCTGGATGACGATTGCTACGGCTGTCCGGCTGACCCCCACGGGTTTGTCCGTTACGTGAAATCGAAAACGGTGACCCCGGGCGTGGCTTCCCCCATCGGGGCCTATGACGATGCGCCGGGGCATGAGGTGATTTACCGTTATGATTCCCTGCCCACGCTGCCGGGGACCGCGACCAAAGCGGCGGTGGTGCGGACGCAGCAATGTCTGTTCCGGGTGGACCGGCACACCGGACAGCGCCAGTTGTTGCACACGCATCAGACCGGCTATGTCAGCCGGCCCCGCTCCCGCCATTACGGGCGGGTAGATAGCCTTACGCAGACGGTGTATGACGGGCAGAACGCCGGTCAGGGATATACCCAGCGACAGGTCTTTCACTATCAGCTGGATAAACAGCACCTGAAACAAACCACGCACTGGACGAGTGAGCATGACGGTCTGACGGCTTCCAGCGTGCAAATCCACTCCTGCTTCAGCCGTAAAGTGGGGTTTGAGCAGGACCATCAGGGCTGTACCGCGCTGTATGAGTATGATGCGTTTGGCCGCCTGTCTAAGCAGCTGAATAATGCCGGGACGGCATACGCCCGTGACATTGAATATGCCTACACCATTGAACAGGCCGGCGTGGTGGCGACCACCCAGAGCGATGTGCTGGGCAATCAGCACCGGACCTGGTTTGACGGACAGGGGCGGCGATGTAAGCAGGCTATGTTGCTGAAAGGGCAGGAGAATACGGACTGGCAAAAGGTGGCGGAGACGCAGCGGGACAGCTGGGGCCGGGTGGTGAACCAGACCCGGTATGACCGGTTACCGACCGGGAACAACCCGGCGGAAACCGCCTGTATCGCGGTCAGCCAGCAGACAGACTATGACGACTGGGGACAGCCCTGCGTGATAACGGACGCGACGGGGACACGCCATGTACAGCATTACGACCCGGTGACCCGGATAGCGCAGCAAACCACTCAGGCCGGGGACCTGCCATTCGGCACCACGCAAACCCACTATAACGTGCGGCATCAGCCGCTGACGGTCACCCTGTTCGACCGTCAGCATAAACCGGTATCCCGGCAAAGCCACTGGTATGATGGGCTGGGCCGGTTACGGGCCACCCTGGATACGCTGGGGCAGAAAACGGAATACACTTACGATGCCTTTAACCGGGTCGCGAGCGTCCGCTACAGTGACGGCACGGTGGTACGGAAAACCTATGCGCCGTTCAGTTCCGCTCATTTAGTGGTCAGAATGGACGTGGACGGGCAAGTGCTCGGGGAGCGTGAGTTTGACAGTCTGGGGCGGGTCAAATCGAGCACGGTCGGTGGCCGGACGGAGAAGAACACCTATCAGGGCGTCAGCCCGCTGCCGGACACCGTGACAGATGCTGTGGGGCAGACGGTGACGATGCAATATGAGCCGCGGCTGGGCAATGTCCCTGTCCGTGTGGACGCCCCGGGCCTCA
>NZ_CAWQMW010000082.1:0-2510 GCF_963895965.1 Xenorhabdus sp. PB30.3
GTCTTTATATGCCAATACTCTCTTTCGAAAATCCAGACTGTAGCCCATCTCACTTTATCCTTTGTCATATGAATCCAGCTATTATGTCATATTAATATGATTCTGCTATAGCCCGCGCAATATGCAGGGGCAGCCGGATGCGCTCCGGCTCTGGGCAATGGAAATGACGCTCAGTTCTGAGGCCGGTAAACAGCTCTATGACCCTATTCTGGATGGGTTACGTTCAGCCGTGCGTTATGACCGGACCTATTTTGATAAAATTGTCGCCTCGCTACTGCCTCTGCTGGAAAAACTGACCACAGGAAAAATCGCAGAGCTGTTATCACCGGATTATCTCAATATGGCGGACTTGCGCCCCATTTTCGATTGGGAACAGGTGATCCGCAAAAACGGCATTGTTTATATCGGGCTGGATGCACTGTCTGACAGTGATGTGGCTTCGGCAGTGGGCAACAGTATGTTTGCGGATTTGGTTAGTGTGGCCGGGCAGATTTATAAATATGGCATGAATGCAGGGTTGCCGGTTCGCTATGACGGAAAACTCGCGATAAATCTGCATTGTGACGAATTCAATGAACTGGTGGGGGATGAATTTATCCCGCTGATTAATAAAGGCGGGGGTGCCGGTATGCAGGTGACGGCCTATACCCAGACCTCCTCAGATATTGAAGCCCGTATCGGCAGTCCGGCCAAAACGGCGCAGGTGATAGGCAACTTCAATACCCTGATTATGCTGCGGGTGCGGGATAACCGGACAGCAGAGTTACTCACCAGCCAGCTGCCGGAAGTGGAAATCTACAGTAAGACATTGGTCTCAGGGCATTCGGATATTGCCGATGTCGAGCAGGGGCAGGATTTTACCTCGTCTACACAGGACAGGGTCGGCACGGTTAAAACACCGCTGGTGACGCCGGCTGAGATGATTAACCTGCCGAAAGGACAGGCATTCGCTTTATTGGAGGGCGGGCAGCTGTGGAAAATTCGCATGCCTCTGCCCACCGGTGATGACGATGATGCCCTGATGCCGGCGAGTTTGCAGAACATCGCCGAGCATATGCGGCGGCACTACCGCACCAGTGAAAACTGGTGGGAAAAAAGGGGTAGTTTCCGAAATGGCACAGTCAGAAAACCCGTCCCGTCAGCCTGCCCAACCGCCCCGCAGGCATGGCTTGCTGTATCGTGCGCTATGGGAATGGCCGTGGCAACTCATTGGCTTTATTGTGATGTCTTGGTTATTCAGTCTGTTACTGGAATACCTCGGGATGATTTTTTTCTGGCCGGATGAGGGCGCGGCTCACAGCCAGACGATGATGAAAACCGAGCTGCAATTTTTATCCACGGAATTTACCCGGAGTCTGTTGTTGTCAGAACCTTCACAGACGGTCTCTGAGTGGTTGATGCAGGCGTATCAATGGCTGTTTGTCGACAGTGGTTTTCTGCACTGGATACAGGGGCAGCACCAATATCAGCTTAATAGCCACAATGATTTTATACGTGAATTCAATGGGGTATTACAGGATATATCGGGTTATTTGCGGGAATATGCGCTGGCGACGGTGTTTATCACGATGGTCACGTTAATCAGGTTAGCTATTCTGGTGCTGTCTGTTCCGCTGTTTGTGATGGTAGTTTTAGTCGCACTGGTTGACGGACTGGGACGGCGGGATTTACGTCGGTATGGGGCAGGCTATGAATCGAGTTTTGTTTACCATCATGCTAAGCGGGGCATTAAACCCGCCTGTACCATTCCCTGTGTGCTGTATTTATCCTGGCCGGATGTGGTGTATCCCACGGTGATATTGCTACCTGCGGCACTCTTGCTGGGAATGGCGGTGGTGATCACAACGTCGATGTTTAAAAAGTATTTATAGCGCACGACGCTGGCATGCAAAACGGATTTTTGTTTTGCACTCCAGCGTCAGCAGATAAGTCGTATGGAGGCGCTTTTGTATGTAATGAATTGAGTCAATTAATTAACTCGGCAGCAAGATACCAATTTAAGAAAAATATTATATTTTTTAAATACATTGATGCTGAATTATCGTAGTTTATATTTTTAATTATCGTATAGTACCATTTTATTCTTTATATATACTATCTTCTACTATACTGGTAAGTGAAGGAGTTGATATATCCACAGTTAATTTTTTGACACAAAGGTGGTGGTATATAAAAAATTCACTCTAATTCTCATGCTGTTTAATTATGAGCTTAATTTATATAACTTAATGTTTTGTATTTGCATTTTGAAATTTTGTATTGTTACGATTAATTTGTTAATTAGTACCAGAGGGTGTTGTTTGTTTTTTCAAAAAGAAAGCTTCAAATCCACCAGTTTTTCCGATGAGTTTGAACTTGAATATTTTGATGTATACCTGTTTAAATAGAATATCTTGACGAATTTTAATCGTCAATCTTGGTTGCGTTAATCCACCGGTTTTAGCCAGTATTAGTTTGATTTTTTAAAGGTGGATCTATATTAAATATATTTATGAATAGCAATTCTCAAT
>NZ_CAWQMW010000083.1:0-2510 GCF_963895965.1 Xenorhabdus sp. PB30.3
CAAAAACACACAATGCCATTTTAAAATCATATAAATATCAGATGATTTAATTAATCATTAAATAATATTTGATAAGCATCTATTCCGTTCCGTTATTTTTATTTAAAGCGATAAATTAATGCAAGATTCTGGCGATAAATTGATACAGATTAAATAAAGCATAAAAATAAACAAATAAAATTACCCTCATCAGAACAGATGGATTTTCATCCATTTTTTATCGCTAATAAGAAAAAACTAGATTAATATTCTAAATTATATCATAATGAAAATAATAAAAAGGATTTAATACTAACAGGATGTTTTGAGCAAGTTCGGATGTGATAAAACACATCGTTTTCTCTCTGGTTGTTTAAATTTTCAATATTATAAGCAATTACAACTTCCTGATATAAAAAGAAAATGATAAACCGTTCCCATTTAGGCATAAAAATGACTCTTCCCAAAAACGTATTAAGCCAGAGTCATCCGGAAAACATTTTCTTCATAAAATTCTTTAATATCAACACACAACAATTCATTTTCTGAGCAAACAATTCTTTGGTGTTTATATGGTATGTCTCCCTGTTCTTAGCTAAACCCGACTCCAACACCAAAGAATGTAAGCGAGAACTATTATGAAAACAGCAATAAAAGGTAATCAGCCTATGTCTCATGTTTCTTCGGCAGCAAAACGAGCCAATATGACAGAAGCTGAGTGGAAACAGGCCATAAAGTTCAATGGTACTGACATGGGTTGGGTGATTATGAGTATTGGCATGGCCATAGGAGCAGGTATTGTTTTCCTTCCTGTCCAGGTTGGTCTGATGGGACTATGGGTTTTCCTGCTCTCTTCAGTTATCGGCTATCCGGCTATGTATCTTTTTCAGCGGTTATTCATTAATACACTTGCCGAATCCCCCGAATGTAAAGACTACCCCAGCATAATCGGGGGTTATCTTGGTAAAAACTGGGGAGCTTTATTAGGTGTGCTCTACTTTATTATGCTGGTAATTTGGATGTTTGTTTATTCCACTGCAATTACCAACGATAGTGCCTCATACCTACAAACCTTCGGAGTGACCGATAACTTACTCTCCAAAAATCCTTTTTATGGTCTGGCCTTAATCTGTATTTTGGTGATGATTTCTTCCCGTAGTGAGCAATTACTATTTAAAGTATCCAGCCTGATGGTAACGGTAAAATTAGTTGTTGTTGCAGCACTGGGGCTGTCCATGATTGGCATGTGGCACCTATACAATATCGGTGCACTTCCTCCTTTTTCCATGTTGATCAAAAAAGCCATTATCACGCTACCTTTCACACTGACTTCCATTTTGTTTATTCAGACACTCAGCCCAATGGTTATCTCTTATCGAAGTCATGAAAGCAACCGCGAAGTTGCCCGCTATAAGGCACTGCGGGCGATGAATATTGCCTTTGCTATCCTGTTTTGTACGGTATTTTTCTATGCCGTCTCTTTCACGCTGGCATTAGGGCACGATGAAGCAATCAAAGCTTATGAGCAAAATATTTCTGCACTTGCGATTGCCGCCCAGTTTTTCCCGGGTGGCTGGGTCATTTTTGTCAGTGTCATGCTCAATGTCTTCGCTGTCATGACCGCTTTTTTTGGTGTTTACCTCGGATTCCGCGAAGCCAGTCAGGGAATAGCCATGAACCTGCTCGGACGGTTAATGCCTGCTGCAAAAATCAATGAAAAGTGGGTCCAAAAAGGCATTATGGTATTTGCTATTTTATTGGCGTGGGGAGCTATCATTCTGAATGCCCCAGTTTTAAGTTTCACTTCTATCTGTAGCCCGATATTTGGGATTGTCGGCTGCCTCATTCCAGCCTATCTGGTTTATAAAGTCCCTAGCCTTCATCACTACAAAGGAATCTCACTGGTTTTAATTATCTTCACAGGGATCTTACTGTGTATATCTCCTTTCCTGGCCTTTTCCTGATGTGATAAAAACAGTCACTGGCTGTTTTATGATTAAGGTTTATTTACAAATAACGGCCTTCCTCTACGGAAGGTCTTTATCAGACATATCTCAATCAGCTTTTCTGTTATCTTTATGAATTTACCTCTATTACCATTTTTATAAAAATTACAACCTTTCATCCGGAATGCATATTTTATGCCGGATAAATTCATTCCTTAACTACCACAATGTATCTTGAAATCCATAAGGCATTTGTGTTATCAAATACCTCTAATAAACTATTATTGCAATGATAATAGTCATTTTTAATTAATTATAATTTATATTTATTTAATAACTCGTCCTACCTTAATAGGAATAATAAAACCATTTAGTTATTAATGAAATAATCACTTACAAAAATAGTAACAATAAATAATAGTTCTCCAATACATATCCATTGATCATTTAACACTCTACAATACTTCCATTATTGGCATTAAAGTGCCCACTATCATCATTAAATATTAAACATCAAAACAAAATATCGTATATTTGAAAAACATAAAATATTAATCCATAAAATATCATATGGAGTCTTTTTGT
>NZ_CAWQMW010000084.1:0-2409 GCF_963895965.1 Xenorhabdus sp. PB30.3
ATAAAAAAGAATATACTTTAAGATAATAATATTATTTATTACACTTAACTATCGCGGCAGAGTTATGTAAATCCAGTACTGATAATTTACCGGAAAGCCCCTGTAAAGATTGAACAGTTTTATGTGCATCAGGTGTTATTATACTGATCAATGGTCCACCTGATGAAACAAAGAAACAACATTCCTTATCACTAAAAAGACTAAATATTCGATTACTAATAAACGATAAAATCTCTTCAAATCGTAACCCTGAAGTAGCCCATCTATTAGAGAAATATTCTGGAATATTGCCATATCGCCCCAGCGTATATTGATTAATATAAAAAAAAAGATCAGCATAATCCCCTGATTTCAAGGATGGAATAATGATTTCCTCCAAAATATTTTTACGTATTTCTCCATATTTCAATCCCATATTTTTTAGCCGGGAGTAGCCAATCACTGTTAACTGATAATCATCATATCCAGAAGGTAACTTCTGTAACTCAGGAAAAAAAGTTACAATCTTATAAGATGAATGAAGATTGAAAGAAAGAGGCTCACCGCTATCAATCTGCATAATAATAATATCACCGGGTAATAGAGACGCAGCAAAACCACCGCCAATGCTTGCTGCCGGATGGAGTACATATTCATCCTCTTCACTTTCCTCTCCATAATTACGAGAAAGAAATGTAATTAACTCAGTTGAAGATAATGGACAACCATAAAGTTCATTAATCGCAATAGCAATGGCGCTGACCAGTGATACTGTCGAACCCAATCCACCATGAATAATATTGTGTTGATTTTCAGCTTTAATTATCAACTCTTCTTTAAAATTTAATACTTTTTTTATTATCTGATAAAAATGAGAAATAATTTTATTTCTGCTGGAATAAATTTTGCTGCCCGAATTCTGAGTATTTATTTCTACTGAAGCGGTAGTATATTGATTAACGACGAAATTTATTGATCCTATAGGATAAAACTGACTCAGTGGGGGATCGACGAAATATTGAGTTTTGCAAAGAAAGGTATCAACTCTCGCTGGAGCGATAACAGTACATTTTTTGGCAACCGGAATAGTAGTTGAATATGTTCTTAGTGGAGGATTAATAATCCTACCTATTTTTATAAATTCATTCATCTTTTTTCCCATTATGTAAACCTAAATATACAAAGATAATTGGCTGATTTAAGCCCATCAGTTATCAGGGAATATCAACACAGAGAAATGAGTTATCAGTTTCAAGCTCCAGAATAGCTTGAGTATCGCTATCTATTTCGTCAGCACAGTTGCTAAAGAGCAGGACAAAACAGACCGTTGTTAGATCACCAAACAAAGATTTAAATGTTCTAGAACCTGGCTGAAAAAGAAAGTGTATTTCTTTTACAGACTTAAATTTTTTTAGAGTCTCTGTAGGATCTTTCAATATTCCATCATCATATTTGTGCAAAGAAATAGTTCTGGAATAACCTTTTGGTACAGTTGGAAGCGCCCTAAGTACAGGTAAGCCATCCTTCAAAAAACAGCTCAGTAGATCGGGCTGTGATTTAAGACCAACATAGGTTGCCATTTTATTTGGCATTCCTGAAGCACCACTGATTCTATTATTTATTTCAATTAGTTTGAATCCCTCCTGAGTCAAAAATACTTCAGTATGAGAAAAACCATTTTTTAAGCCACATGCATCTAGGCATTGAGTAACATAAGCTATACATTCTTGGTAAAGGACAGGATCAGTAACTATTTCATTATATTGAGGAATAGGAGTATTGTTTTTTATCGTTTTTTTATACTGCTGTACAGAACTTATAAAATGCTCTCCGAATACAGAAAAAGTATCGACAAACAATTCTCTACCGACTAAAATTTCTTGAATAATATAGCCCGAGTATTGTGTATTGACTTTTTCTTTAAACTCATCATTACTTGTAGCTATAAAGGCCCCAATAGATCCTGCTGCATTTACAGGCTTGCAAAAGCGGGGCCATAATATATTAAAATCGTCAATGTTATCATCCTGGATATTAATCTTAATTGTCTCTATATAATTAAGAGAACTCTCTTTTATTTTTTGTTGCATCAAATACTTATCACTTCTAAAACAAGAAGTCGCACTGTTATTAGAATAAGTAGAATTTATATTTTCTGCAATAACATCTGTAATATAGCTACTGGCATCAGATCCACATAAAACATAATCAATTTTAAGAGAAAAAAGAACGCTTTCTATCTCACCGAGATCATCCTGCTCAATATAAAATATTGAATCAAATAAGTTATTATCAACAGGAATTAGTTTAGGAACATTGAGAAAAGGTTTGGTATAAACAGCATAACAATTTATATTGTTATCTTTAATTTTTTCATATAGATACTGCCTTGATGGCGCAGGATTTATAACAACCACTCTTATTTTATTG
>NZ_CAWQMW010000085.1:0-2269 GCF_963895965.1 Xenorhabdus sp. PB30.3
GCGGGATGCGTACGGGCAGACCCTGAGCCGCCAGCAGTTTACCTATGACCGGCTGGGCAACCTGCTGACCTGTCTCACCACCCTGGCGGACGGCAGTCAGGACACGGCCTGCTTCAGTTACGCGAATCCGGCCGACCCCTGCCAGCTGACGAAAATCACCCATAACCATCCGGCCTATCCGGCCACGATTGTACTCACTTACGATAAAGCCGGGCGGCTGATTGAGGATGAGTCGCATCGAATGCTGGCCTATGACGGGCTGGGCCGGCTGGTCTCCGTCACGCAGGCGGGGAGCACGCAGACTTACGGTTATGATGCCAGCGGGCGGCTGGCGTTGCAGCGGCGGGACAAGGCGGACACCCGGGAGCTGTACTATCAGGGAGCAAGCCGGGTGGCAGAAATTCAGCGGGAAAGCGGCGCGGTTACGCGGCTGGTGCAAGCGGGCAGTACGCCCGCGGCGAGTGTCACGGCTGACGGCGTGCATTTACTGGGCACCGACGGGCCGGGCAGTGTGCTGTTAAGCCGTCACAATGATCGGACCTCGCGTTTTCGCTATACCCCGTACGGGCAGCAGGCGGTGGCGGACAGTGACCCGGCTTTACCGGGCTATAACGGGGAGCGACAGGATCCGGCCGGGGGTGGGTATCATCTGGGCAACGGCTACCGGACTTATAACCCGGTATTGATGCGGTTTACGGCGCCGGACAGCCTCAGCCCGTTCGGGGCCGGGGGACTGAACCCGTATGCGTACTGTCTGGGTGATCCGATCAACCGGACCGATCCGAGTGGGCACATCAGTGTGGGCAGTATTCTGGGAATAGCGTTAGGTCTGTTTGGAATGGCCGCGGAGTTGGCCGCGGCCATTCCAACGGGAGGGGCTTCCCTGACGCTGAGTGGGGCGGTGCTCGCTGGGGCCGGTTTTTTGGGGGCCGCGACTGGACTCGCCAGTAGCCTGACCGAGGAAAGTAACCCACAGGCCTCGAGCATTCTGGGCTGGGTGTCAATGGGGGCGGGAGTGGTGAGTATGGTGCCACTGTTTGGGAAACTGGCTAGGGGCATGAAAGCAATGGTAACACAGGTGGGGCGTAGTTTTAATCGTAGTCCGGCTGGACCAGTTATGGAGATAATCGGACCAACAATAGAGGAGTCACCAAGAGGGTTGAATATGGCAGAACCCTTACCGCGGCCATTAAACGCATTAGATGCTTTCGACAGGACTGTAAGTGCGGGATGGATTCAAGAAGTACAAACAGCTTTGCAACCACCATTTTTTGCACGCTCGTTAGAGCTTAGTTTGCCCCAGCAGGGAGTACCGAGAGTAATAGGTAATAGAGAGAATCCATTTTTGCAACTTTTGAGTTTTGATACATCAAGGCCCGTCAGTAGAATGAATAATGTGGTTCCTAACTCAACTATACATGTAGATATTACGATCCCTATTGTAAGAACACTTTATGCTCCATTCATTAATAATAGAACGAGTCAATTTGGGATCGGTTTTATTAATTTCATACGGCATGACGCAGGTGTGCGCCAAGTGCTTGCATGGGAGAATAGGATAAGAGGAACTCAACATATGGTCGAATATGAGCAATCAGTTATTAGTACAATGGAAGACAATTGGAACAATTTGAGACTTAATGGAAATCCAAGGGGGTTGATGCAGGCCATCATACAACATCAGATGCCCCCATTTTGGCGGCAATTTTGTACCTCTGGTCTGGATGTATTTGATTTCTATAACCGACACTTATTTATTTGATTTACGGAATAATTATGTCGCTATTGTTAAATGAAACTGATATTCATTATTTAATGATGTTATTAATTTTCTTAGCAGGCGTGTGTGAATTTTGCTATTCATCTGTTTTTAGGGAATTCAGTATTTATAATAGAGATAATAAAAATATCCTAGTGTTATTCTTATGTTACAAATTTATGATAATATGGAAATGCCCAAACAGGGACGTATCAATATATAAAGATAATATATCGCCTATCTTTCAGGGGAATTATTTTTTATCGACTATCATTCATCCCTGTCGTCGTTTTTATAAACATATGGTTATTTATATCCCTGAGATTTGTTCTTTTACTGTCGTGATCCATTCGAAATTCATTTTGTATATAAATTAGTCCTGTTTTCTTTGCATTTTAATGAGGGGATTGGGACTAAATATAGTGGTTAAACAGACTTTGTTATTTGACTATATTGATTTTGGAAATAAAAACAGGATACTTTTCAATTGACAATTTCTGTCTGCCTTCT
>NZ_CAWQMW010000086.1:0-2267 GCF_963895965.1 Xenorhabdus sp. PB30.3
CATAACTCAGTCCTTCCTTTTTGTGTTTTTTTGGTTTTGCGATTAAAAAGTTCGCAAAAATAGGACTGAGTTTCTTTGATTCGCCTACCATTTTGAAAAGCTATTTAGCAGGTTTTGTGTCGGCAGCACCCGCAGAACGGCTGGATGCTGCCGAAAATCCTGAAAGTGCTCCTCGGCGTTTTTGGTTCGCGGCAGTTAACGGAATAGGTAAAAATTAAATTTAAGTTATTTATATTTAAAATAAAAATGACATAAAAAAGTATAGGCACACTCGGACTCGTCTGAGGACGGGCTGAACGAGGTTGACGGGGAACGGCTCTATCAGAAAGGTCACAGGCTGAGACGTCTCGGGCAGCATTTGTTCGAATATGATGATGCTGGACGAATGACGGCGATGCAGCTCTGGCAGGAAGGACATCGCCCACAATTAACTAAATTCCGCTGGAACAGTCAAAACCAGCTTATTAATGTACTGACACCGGGTGGCCACCAGTGGACATACCGCTATGATGCTTTTGGGCGGCGGATTGAAAAGGTCTGCGCACAAACAGGGATGCGGACTACCTACCTGTGGGATGGCAGTACCCCTGCTGAAATTCGTGAATACCGCCATGACCGACTGTACAGTATTCGCCATTTGGTGTTCGATGGCTGGCAGCTGCTGGCTCAGCAAGTGCTGTTTTTTACCCCGAATCCAGAAAACCATAGTGAATTACTGACAAGTGATATTCAAACCCAGTATGCGGTCTGTGCTCCAACGGGTAAACCACTGGCTTTATTCGATCCGGTGGGCCACCGAGTTTGGCGTCAGCCAGCTTACTCGTTGTATGGTTTACGCTTAGGGGCTGCGGGTGAAAATGCTGAGTTTGATCCGGGGCTGAAATTCGCCGGCCAGTGGTTGGATGAAGAGAGTGGTCTCTTCTATAATCGGTTCAGATATTATTCACCTATAGCGAGCTGTTACCTAACACCAGATCCGATAGGCATTCAAGGTGGAATCAATACCTACGGTTATGTATCGAACCCAACGGGAGAGATTGATCCTCTGGGCTTGGCGAAGAAAAAACCGAAGGAAGATCCTAGGAGGGCTGCTCCAGAACCGAAGGTCAAAGAGGAAACGTATAAAATAGTGAGGCATGTCAGTACTGCTGAGTTGGAGAATATTAAAAAGGCAGGAGGCAAAATTGTGTTACACCATGAAAGTCCACGAGTGGCTCGTTGGATCAATATACCTGCAGAACAACATGGGTATGGAACGGTTAACCCTAAACCGCAAGTGAATATACATAGAGTGACATATACAGTAACGGAAAAGGGATTTAGGATGTTAGATATGTTAGATATGTTAGATATGTTAGATATGTTAGATCGCACAAGATTTTTGGGCCAAGAGTTACACTGGTGGTGAGTCAGGCTCTCCAGATAAAGTATTATATAAAGGGAATGAGAAAGGAGTTCGTGGTATTGGTGTAAATGTATTAAAAGAATTCAATAAGGAAATTATCGGTGCTCAATATGAAACAAGAATAGGTAAGACAAAGAAATATGGTACACCTAAGCAGATTAGTGTATGCCAAGGTGGTAAGAGTAATAAGGGTAGGGGGTGAATTGTGTTTATTTCTCTTTATAAATATAAAGTAGAATCATTTTTTGGCGATAATATTGTACCTTTTGATAATAATTTTTTGTGTTATGAATTTGATTCTGATAAAGAAAATAACAGATATTTATGTTTCAAAAACGAGGAAGGGCTTCAGATAAGTTCTTGGGACTATCTTTTTAATGATTATATTTCTGGAGAATATTGGAAGAACACTACAACTGAATCTTTGAAAGAGAAGTGTATCCCAGGTTTTATTGATATGGATTACTCTGGAGTTAATTTAATAATTAACAATATGTTTTTCATTCTTGATATTAATAAAGGAATACCTTTTTATAGAAAAGAATTAACAAATTTTTATTGTCAATATCAAGTATCACATTACAAAGGAAACGATAATACACGTCTTTTCTTTCTGAAAAGATTGTTTGGTGAAATGTGGATTTGGAATCTCGCCTATGATAAATTATCTATAAAGAATGATGAGCTAATATTTAAAGCAGAAAATGGTATTGATTATCATATTCATGATGTGATTGATCGATTATGCGATATAATCCGAGCATATTCGCTGCCAAAACATCTTTCATGTATCTTGAACTTTATCAATCCAATGTTACATGAGTGTATTGATTTTATATTAGGTAAAAATGCAGTCTACGAC
>NZ_CAWQMW010000087.1:0-2236 GCF_963895965.1 Xenorhabdus sp. PB30.3
GCTTTCCATTAAACCCGCCAGACGAAATTGGGTTAACAATAGTTGGCAACGGGGTTCAGGCAGCCCCATTAATTTAGACACTTCAGAAACAGAAAACCACGTATGCAAAGGTACGGCATCTAAAACACAGGCGGCTGTTATTGTCATATCTTCATGTTTTAGCATGATAAATTTAACCTCATGGTCAGTTTTTATGCTTGAACACACATGTAACTCTGACCAAAGACAACAGCAAGTCTTATGTTTATTTCAGGCGTAAAAAAACCTTGCACGGGGCAAGGTTTAAGCTGCCGGGTATGAATAAGCCGGGTGACTTTGCTATCACGTTTATCACAATAGCACCGTTTTTACGATCGTAAAGCGTTATTTTTATAGGCTGTCACATCAGGGATGTTTCACTAACGGGATGTCTTTATCCATGTCCAGTGCAATATCCAGCATCATTAACATCCCGTCAATCACGCCTTCGGCCTTTTGTAATCGCTTTCCGATGTGCGTATCCGAACAATGATGATCATGGGCGAGTTGCATAAAGGTTTTACCAAAGACGTAATAATCAAAGAGCAGATCGTGCGCATCGTTACACTGCTGATTCAGTTTTGCCATGCAACTGGCGATAATCAGGGCATCATCATCACAACACTGTACGCGGGATTTCACCCGGTTCGGGATTAACCCTTTGAAGCCCGCCGCGATGGAAGACCAGTAAACCCCGTCACGATTATCCGCCGCCCATGCGCCCCAGCGCTCCATCACTAACTGAATATCACGCATTCATGCTCTCCCCTGTGATCAAAGCGCCCTGTCGGCATAACAGCGTTGTTTTTGTTTGTCTTGTCGCGACCTGCGGCACATTTCGGCGGCCGATATCTGATCAGTCGGCAGGTAATGACCGTGCCGGAATGCCTGATAAACTGTGCCGGTTTGCCCGTGACGGTTCTTCTCCAGAATAATTTCCGCGTATTGGCCGGCGGGACTGAATGGGTTATACACTCCATCCCGATACGTAAAAAGGATGCGATCCGCATCCTGCTCCAGTGAGCCGGAATCACGTAAGTCTGCCGCTATCGGGCGACGCTGATGCAAGGGGCGTTTATCCACCTCCCTTGAGAGCTGGCTCAAGGCCGTGACCGGGGTATGTAGCCGTTTTGCCAAGCCTTTCAGTGCCTTCGATATTTCTGCCACCGCCAAGTCATGACGGTCAGCCCGGGGTTTTCTAATCAACCCAAGGTAGTCGACGAAAATCCCCTTTAAGTTTGGGTGACGACGCTTATGGGTTTCACTGATAGCGCAAATTTGTTCGACACTCAGATCGCTGGCATCCAGCACATGAATATCCCGGTCGATAAGCGAACCCAGCGCATTGCCAATACGCCCCCAGTCTTCATCATACAGTTCACAGTTTCGTAGTTTAGACACCGGCATCGCCGCCGAACTCGCCACCATGCGCTCGGCAATTTGCTGCGCCGCCATTTCCATGGAAAACAACAACGCCCCGCCCCCGTCGCGGGTCATGCCTTCAATCATGCACAGGGCCAGTTCCGTTTTTCCCATGCCCGGGCGTCCGCCCAGTAAAATCAGGTCAGTCGGGTTAAATCCGCCGGTCAGTTCGTCCAGCGGCTCAATGCCCGTCAGGATCATGCCGGTCTTGCCCTGATTGCGCGTCTCCAGTGTTTCAACGTACCTGTCCAGTAAGGTACCGATGACCACAGGCTGTAAGCGACTCTCACTCTGAGATATCCCATTAAACCGGGAGGAAAATGCCTCAATCAGGGCTTCCGCTTGCGTGTGATTGCCACAGGTCTGGATCTCTTGCTGGTAGCGGTTAATCAGATCAGTGACCTGACGTACCCGCCAGTAACGCATGACTTTTTCCGCATAGCCTTTTAAATTGGCCCGCCAGACCGGCGTTTTGGCTAATTCCAGCAAGTTAGCCAGAATACCGCGTTCTTCACCCATCGCATCCGCAATGAAAAAGGGATCGATAATCGCACTGCCCAGCGCCTGCTTTTTGATTTCGCCGTACACCCGGCGCAGATGAACAGAGCTGAACGCCTCATCCGGTAACACCGCTAATACGTCGTAGGCATCCGGTGTCGCCCCGCCGGATAACAAGCCACTGATGACGGCCATTTCCAAATCATAGACATTCATGCGATTTCCCTCCGGTAGCTTTCCCAGTCAAAGGCCAGTACCGTGCCGCCCTGAAGCACTCGGTCCAGCGTCCGGTCACCCA
>NZ_CAWQMW010000088.1:0-2204 GCF_963895965.1 Xenorhabdus sp. PB30.3
CGAACCGAAATGGGCTGAAGTCAAAGCGATAAGAAGACGAGAAAGGTGTTCAATTGATGAACTGTTTATGACGCATGTAAAATATGTCTAATTATTTTGATTTAGCTATAGCAGAGAAGCATTCAGTATTCAGAAAAGGTGCGGTGTTATCACTGGTTATCGCTGTGGTGATGGTCATTACTGTAGCGGCAGGCTGGGTCGGGCTGCATCAGGCAGAAAAACTTAATCGCATTCACCACTGGGTGACCGAAACCGGGGGAGTCTGGTTAGTCTGGCGGTTAGGCCTGTATGCGGTACTGGGTTGGGGCGGTCAGAAAACCTGGCAAAGGGTAAAACATCTGCCGGCATACCGCGCCGCGTTGATGCGGATGATGGTGGTCAGCCTGCTGTTTATCCTGTTGGGTGAGTATGCCCTGTCAGGCAATACCGGAGGCACACGATGACGGCCAACAGCTATCTGGAATATTTTCTGACACTACTTGGCTGGGTCATCAACAATGGCCTGTGGCATATTCTGATTGCCACTGGACTGTTTACGCTGCCATTAGTGGTAAAAGTGATTGCGGTCTGGCTGAAAGTACGGGAGTGTGGCGAAGAAGACGGTCAGGCCGGGTTACAATCGCTGGCCCGGATTGAAAACACCCTGTACGGCGCGTTCTTCGTGATGGTGGTGTGTTGTGTGCCGCTGGTCAATGTCAGCCTGACCACCCTTCAGTACGATACTTCCCGTGCCAAAAGCTGTGGCACCTGGACACCGCAAACGCCGGAGAACAGTGGCTATGCACCCGTAATATCCAGCCTGAACAACCAGACCGCGGCTGTGCCGCTTTGGTGGGCGGTGGTGCACCGGTTATCCAAGGGACTGACACAGGCGGCGGTGGCATCCATTCCCTGCCGGCCGGATCTGCGGCAACTGCGCTTTGACGTGCAGCACACCCGCATCAGTAATCCGGCTCTGGCGGCGGAATTGCAGGATTTTACCCACGATTGCTATGCTTTAGCGCTTTATCAATGGAAACAACGCGATCGGGAACACACCACCGATCCGATTATCCTGAATGATATCGGCTGGCTGGGTAGCCGGACGTTTTTAGCCGGGGATTACCGGACGCTGCAATCCCGCCTCCCCCGGGCGGATTTTCCGTGGCAGGAGAGCCGGGATAACGGGCGGCCGTATACCGGGCCGAATGGTTATCCGACGTGTCAGGCCTGGTGGTCAGCCGCTCAAACAAACCGGTCTGAAAGACCGGGTACTGGCACAGGCTGATCCGGGGTTGTGGTTGCGTTTGTCAGCGACACTGAAAATACTGGGGAAAAACACGCCGGCTTATCAGGAAGCGGTGATCCGCCGTCTGGTCAGCCCGGTAAACCTGAGCGTTTCACAGGACGGGTATGTGTATGCCGGGTATGGTGGTAGTGCCGATCCCAGCCTGTTGGAGGGTTCTAACCGGATTGGTGCCGCGGCAGGGACGTTAGTGGGCGGATTACTCAGTATGCCGATGTTCGATGCGGTACGTCAGGCGCTGCCGATGATGCAGGCGGTGATCCTGATGGCGTTGTATATCTTAATCCCGTTGCTCCTGCTGTTTGCGGCCTATGAATTTAAGACCGTCTTTACGCTGACATTTGTGATTTTCGCACTGAATTTTCTGACGTTCTGGTGGGAGCTGGCGCGTTGGCTGGACAGCCATTTACTGGAAGCGCTGTACGGCTCAGACACCCACAGCCTGTTTAATCTGGCGGGTATTCAGAATACCTCAGATGATTTAATCATGGGGTTGGTGATGGGCACGTTGTTTATTGTGCTGCCGATGGTCTGGCTGGGCGCTTTAGCGGGGGCCGGGGTACGGGTGGGGGATGTGGCCGGTATGATGTGTCAGGGTGTGGGGCAGGTCAGGCAGTCTACGGGCATGTTCGGGCAGCTGGTGATGCAGAAGATGATGTCCAAAGGAAAGTAATCAGATGCTCTTTTTAAAACTTAAGGGGCAGGATGCTGCATCTTAAGTTGAGTCTGAATTTTCTATTTTCCTTTTTTTAATCTATTGATAATTGTTTCGATACTTAAAATAAGTCATTACACAAATTTAGAAACAAGGCTCATTGTGTGTCTCTTTTTATATTTTCCCTCAATAGAGAATGGCACGGTTTTTTGCCTAAAATAGACGAAATTTTTTAATATTTTGTATATGAATGAGTGTCTATTT
>NZ_CAWQMW010000089.1:0-2124 GCF_963895965.1 Xenorhabdus sp. PB30.3
TTTTTCATGAGAATAGACGCAGCATGTTTGATTGAAGTGAACGAAATTAACAAAGAGACAATATGAAAGATAATAAACATGTTAATTATCTTTCATTATTAAATGGTTTTATAAAATTCATACTGTTAAATAATAAAAAATTTTTATTTTTATTTTTATTTTAATATAAGTTAGTGATTTTAATTTTTTTAACTAATATGATTTTATTTATGGGTTTATTCTGGAAATATCTTAGTGTTGGGTCTAGTATTTTATATATGTTTGGTGTGAATCGTGACGCTCACCATTTTTAAATGTAGTTAATCTATATGATATTGAATGGTTTTTATATTAATAATTATGTGGGTTATATTTCTGTGGGATTATACTCAATGGATTTATGTTTTTTTGTAATGATAAAAATAAACACCTCATTAAAATGATGATTATTTTTATTCTTTCTTTTTAGAGGGTGATTATAATGAATTTAAAACAAAATAATGATTTGATAATAACCGGCCTACCCACTTTCACTCTTATATTACTTGATGGAAAATGGGAAGGTGAGCTATTTGCTAATGGAAATATGCAACTTGGTATCGCTATTGATATACTCGCTGCGAATGCTCACTCGGATAAAGTAACATTATCTCCTGAACAATTAGATAGCATTGAGTTAATTGATAAAGTAACGCACGAAAAATTAACTGGTGATTGGACATACAGCTCTGATGAAAACGATTACTCTCACACGTATCCACGAGGTGATGTAACCAGGGGCATAAATTTATCATCTGGAAGAGACACCACCAACGATGATGGATCTCAGCGAAAAGTTTATTGGTTGACAACAAAAAAAGAGGAAACTAAGGAAATCATCGCGAAAATTACATTGTGTGGGAAAGAATTTTTATCAGATGATGTCCATGCAGAAGGATCGCATATTGATGTCCACGGTCGTCGAGCAATTGTTTATCACCCTGAAAATATAGATTTTAAATTTATAGAAAATATTACTAGCGGGAAATATGAATTTAAATCAACTGAAACTACACATAGTATATTCGGGGATGAAACTTATCCACCAACTTTTTCATATCATGATTGGATTCAAAATAATTATTATATTTTTCCTCTGAGTGGATATGAAGTGAAAGATGTTTATGTCCAACATACAAAAAATGATGAAAATCCTAATAAATATGATTATCTAAGATTTACTCATCATACAAGAGACAATGATCTTTTTCTTTGGTTTATTTGGGGTAGGTATAAAGAAGAAGAGAAAAATGCAGGAGCGTCGTATAACATGGTTGAAAAATATAAAAGAGATATAACAGTGCGTTATGAAGCAACCCCACAAGTTAAGATAGTAACAACACCACGTACAGATGTCGTTAGCATGAGTCGCCTCTATTTTGAAAGTCCACTTTCTAAACGTGGCGGTATATTTCCTGATGATAGTCATTTTTGGAATGATAAACCTAATCAGGTTCCACAGTTTAAATTCCATGATATCTATGGTAATGAATCGGTCTTTATAAAAATCATTATGAATAATGCTGATAAGTTTCATTTTCAGGAAGGCTGAATGATATGTGTTTTATTTTATAAATTAGTGAAGATATATAATGGAGATATTAAAAATAATATTCATATTTTAGTCGAGACTGACTATTTGAATATTATTTTATGGTTTTCCAAAATATTTTTTATTTCTGTCACTGCCGGTAATTTAATATATGCCAGATGGGACACTATTTACATCCTAATTTTAATAAGGTGATAAAGATGAGCACTGACTTTTTTTCTCAGGCCGCGAATTTTCAGAGCACCGCCGCAGGCCGTGTCGATCCGCGCACGGGGCTGTTTAATTATGTGATGCCGGTGGCACACCTTATCGGCAATAACCAACTGGGGCCGGAGCTGACCCTGGCGCTGGCATACAGCCCGCTGAATTCAGCGGATATCGGCTTTGGCATCGGTTTTTCCCTCGGGCTGACCCACTACGACAGTGACACGAAAATGCTGCAGCTCTCCACCGGCGAGCGCTATAAAGTGGATGAAACGGATAAGGCCGTGACCTTACTCCAATACAGGCAGGATGTGGTGCGGTTTGAAAAAAACGGGGCGGAGGATGCGTAT
>NZ_CAWQMW010000090.1:0-61725 GCF_963895965.1 Xenorhabdus sp. PB30.3
TACTAAATGTCATATTAAATAATTCTGTGAAATTTTTACCTAAGAAGTATAATTGTTTTTTTAATACTGCAAACTCGTTAATAGAAGATCCGATACTGTTACATTTCGCTAGTAATCCTAAACCATGGAGTGGAATTGCACATAGTAATGAGCTCTATTTGAGATATTATAATAACTCTCCATGGGGGGTTATTAAATTAAAAAAACCTATTGGTTATAAAGAAGCTAAAAAATATGCTAAAGTTTTATTCAAAAATAAAGAGTATTTTTGTGGTATATTTTGGTTTGGTAAATATTTTTTTGGTAAAATATTCCAGTAAGAATGGCTGAACTAGCATAAAAAATGGTACTAATGACCGCTTTTAGCTAATGTCTGACAGTGAGACCTATAATCCTGAAAAATACTATTTAGAACTTGAGGTAGGGAATTAATCTTTCGCTTACCTCAAATATTTCTGCCAATCTTCCAACGTATGATCATTGTTTATACTGCCTGAGAACTTATTGCTTTTCCCAGAACTTGACTCATTTCAATAGGACTAGTTTATACATAGGTTATTGTCATGGATATTTTCTGTTTCATCTTTGTTCTAAGAGTGGTGTATAGAAAGATATCTGAAAAAAGCCTCCCCCTATCATGCAAATCTACCCAACAGGCAAATTGACCACCAACGATAAGGCTGTAGGTCAGTAGTTTCCAGACTCGGCTTCGGTTACTATCAGGTCACTGGCGTGCTGGGCTATAACGCTGATAGGGTATGTGGTGCAAAGAACAACAACGGGCTAGAACTTATCTACATTGATGACAGGGTGAATAAGGACGACAGTATCACGATTGAAACCTTCCACCGCCAGCATAGTCACTTACCGGAACGCTTTCAGAACCAGCGGATAAAAGGCATTGTTAACGGGGAAAAGGCGTACTATGAGGACGGTGAGCCGTGTGATATTCCCGAAGGCTGTCGTTTGGATGTCCGTGTCCAGATGCCAGAGAATTCGGTGTGGAATTTGAGGCAGAGGGAGGTGGCGAATATTGAATTAGCTGAGTAGGGATGGGGAGCAATAGCGGTGTGCCATTACCAAAATTTCCACCACGGTTTTGACTCTCTGAAAGAAAGCCCTTCAGGTGGAATAATAGGCTTTCCCTCCTTATCGATATCATAGCAGTCCTCTCCTTGAACTTTTGCATTTAGCGTTCTGGCAATAGAGTGCATTTTTTTTATCATATGGCTGTCAGGATTCTTGGCGGTAATCATTCCGTCATCCAGCCAAAACCAGCTTGTTATCGACGGATCTGGATGTTGAGTCCAAACAGCCATACTTTCATCCACACAAATAAGTGTTTCGCCATTAGAGAAAAGCGCTTCAGCATAACCATCGAGTCTCATTTCGTCATCCTGATTAATATAATCAATCCATTCTTGCATGGAAATATTGGCTGCTTCGTCAGAATATCGGTCAGGGTCATCGTAATAATCATTCAGATCAACGCGGGTTATGTGTACGTTAAAGCCCATAAATCCTCACTCATCCTGTGTTTGCTTCAAGTACTCTTGCCACTCTTCCCACGCATAATCCGGGTTAATATCCGAGTAGCCTCTTTTTTCATCCATAGCTTGGTTTACCGAAACAGGGCAAACTATACATGTACCATTATCACGAATATCTTCGACTTCCTCTCTGGTCAAAGGAGTCCCTTTTTTATTCTGAGCATGTACAAGGAGTAAGATCAAGGCAGGAACGTATGCCAGTTCTAATTTTTCTTCGTCCATCAATCAAATCTCTGCGTTATTTAAAATAATACCTACAACTCAAAACATCAATATCGTTGTTATGTTTTCAACGTTGACTATTCAATCAAAAATAAATTTTGACTGTTTTTTGTCAATCTGCGAGCGAGAAGAAAAAACCACTGCTGCCAATTTTGCTGCCAAAATATTAGGAATGGATATTAGGATAATATTAGGAATGTGATTTTGATCAAAGAAAAAAGCCACCTTGCGGTGGCCTTTTTTATTCCCGAACTCACTGTTTTATCAGTGGTTTTTAATTTGGTGCCAGGGCGGGACTTGAACCCGCACAGCCTTACAGCCGAGGGATTTTAAAGTTTATGAGTTATTTTGAAATCAATAACTTATTGAAAAATATCAAATTAATCATAACAAATGTATATCAATAAAAATAAATGTGTGTCTACGTCGCCACTTTTTTTGGGGTTTTTCGGGAAATTTTAAGCTTGTCGTAGGGGTTCAATGTGACTGCTGCATCCAAGTGATCTGGTGCGAAGTGTGCGTAACGCATTGTCATCATAATAGTAGTATGGCCCAAGATTTGCTGTAGCACCAAAATATTACCGCCATTCATCATAAAATGTGATGCAAACGTATGTCTGAGGACGTGTGTTCGCTGCCCGGTTGGTAAATCGATAGCTGCTTTTTTTAATGCGCCTTCAAATGCGTCATAGCAATTTGAAAATAAAGCACCACGTTTTTTAGGCAGTAATTCATACAGCTCTTTTGAAATAGGGACGGTTCTATTTTTCTTGCCTTTGGTTTGAGTGAATGTGACCTTGTAAGGCATGACCTGAGATTGAGATAATGACTGCGCCTCTCCCCATCTTGCCCCAGTAGCAAGACAGATGCGCGCGACATATCCCAGATCTTTATTTTTCGATTCATCACACGCGGCAAGAAGTCGCTTTATGTCATCTTCATAAAGAAAGGCCAATTCCTGATCGCCTTCTTTAAACTGACGAACGCCATCAAGCGGGTTTTCTCCTTCCCATTCACCTAACCTTTTTAATTCAGCAAAAACGGAATGCAGGTAAGATTGTTCCCGGTTAAGTGTCGCTTGTTTTGGTGCGGCTTTGCCTTTCGCGTTCCATTTTCCATTAAGACGGTGCTCACGGTAGACCGCAAACATATTTTTATCGAATTCGGTAACGTAAGGATCACCCATTCGTAGGCAAATCGCATCCAGCTTAGATTTTCGTGAGTCACCAGAGTTAAGCATTTTGCCGTGCATTTCATACCAGCGATTAACCAAATCACTTAGTTTTACAGCCTGCTTGATGTTATCTGCTGATATCTCTTTAGGTGCGAGTTTCCGCTCAAAAGCCATTGCTTCGCCTTTGGTTGCGAACTGTTTTCTGATTCGTGGGCCAGTTTTGCCATTGGGATAGCATTCACAAATCCATTTACCAGATGATAATTTTCTAACGGCCATAGTTGATTTTATTGCTCATTTTTTGAAAGTGAATTAAACGGCCAATAACGGGGTTGACCATATGGAAAAACAAAATAGGAAATAAATATTTACAGCCTTAATTGATAAATATAGATCAACTAAGGACTGTAGTTATTTATTCCCTATGCTTTGGATATGTCTTTTGTATGCCAAATCATGGCTAACTGCTGGTAACTTTAAGCGCGACGCCGTATTCATGGCGCGATAGTTTTCTATTATTTCCTGTTCCTCTGCCGATATATTTATAGGTCGAAGCCTGTTCCCTGTAATAATGTAAAGTGTATCAATGCCGTGTTTTGTTAATGCCTGTAAATACACCCCACCCAAAGGAACTTCGTCACGTTCATAACAGATTTGCTGGATAAGCGCATATCCAACCAAACTTGCAAACTCATCCTGGCTTAATCCTAAACGTTCACGTTCCTCTTTTATTCTACTTCCCATTGTGCTCATTAAAGTGTCTCCGACATATTTGGATGTGTATTACTAATGATGTAAAAACAATCAATTAGTGATTGTTAATGTAGCATTGATACACAATTGAAACTTATTCACTGATCACAATTGCAAATAGTTATTATTATGTTTGTTATTTTATATGTCGTTATTTATCAGGATGGTTGAATTTTGTACTAATGGTAAGGTGATTATCATATATTTTTTATCAATAAATCGTAAAAGCTTCACTATACTGATAAAATGAATAATTAGCTTATTGGCTAATTTAGTTTTTGGGCTAATTTGCATTATAGTGCAAGTTAGCTCTTGAGTTAACTTGCACTGTAGTCTAATATCTTGAATGTCAAGAAGGGGTTTTAGAATGTTTGAAATCAAGTTTCATGATGCTTTTAAGGAAGAATTAAAATCACTACCTGATTCTCTGGAACTACGCATGATAGCGTTAATTAAGCGATTAAGGAAAGATCCGACCAGCCTGAGAGAACCGCATTCAAAGCCAATAGGGCGAATCAAAGGATTGTTTGAGCTGAGAGCAAAAGCCAAAGACGGAATAGCCAGAAGTTTTTTTTGTTATACCGCCGGGAAGAAAATCTATCTGTTACGATGCTTTGTGAAAAAAAACAATGCTATTCCCCTGAATGAACTTAGAATAGCAATTGTGCGGAGAAATGAAATGACAGAAGCCTCAAGAGATTAAGAGGAAATACGATGCGTGATGATTTAGATCTCTACATTGAAGAAAGAAAAAAAGAAAATCCCCGGTTTCAAGCCGCGTTAGCGGAAGAAGAGAAAGAGCTTGAATTAGCGATTGAGATGCAGGATATGTTGGCTGAATGGAGAAAAAACGCCGGACTGACCAGTGCTCAGGTAGCTGAAAAAATGGGGATCAAACCACCGACTGTATCAAAAATAGAAAAAAATATCGTTAATGCATCCATCGATACACTCAGGCGTTATGCGCGAGCCTGTGGTGTTAACGATATTCATATATCTTTATAATTCCTTTTCTTTCCGAAAGGCGGGTTAAACTCCCGTCTCATTAGTGCATAGTTCATTAACCATGTTTGTTCTCTGCAAGCTCTTCATCAAGAATATCGTCAATACTTTTTGCAGATACTTTGCCTTCTATCCCTTCATTGATCCGGGTATTCAACAAGGCTTTTAATTCTTGCCATGCCTGATTGCTATCAGTTATATCGATAGTTAAACGACTCATAGCTTATTCCTTATAGATTACCCATAAATTGAACATAGATAATTATTTATCAACGGATAGCTGTGCAAAAGCAGAACTTACGACTTGCAGATTTTCACGATATTTTTCATTCATAGTGCGATAGTGTTCAATCAATTTTTGTTCTTCAACAGTTATTTTGGGCAGGTCTGATTTAATGCCAGTAAGAACATACATAACATCAATTCCAAGATTAACTAATGCAGCCAGATAGTTGGCATCAGGTACTCTTTCGTCGCGTTCATAATATGCCTGAGTACCTCTTGAGCATCCTATTAAGGCTGCGAACTCAGTTTGATTTAGCTTTCTGTGAGAGCGTACTTCTTTTAATCTGGCTCCAATTGTTGACACTTCATGGTTTTTTTGATCACTAATGTCTTCATGATCAATGCTGTTATCATTTTCTCCTGTTGCTAGCCATCCTATAGAACAACCGCTAACATTCGCTATAACTGCTAATCGATCAAGAGATGGGTAGCTTTCGCCATTCAAATAGTTACGTATCATTTTTTCTGACCAACAACATTGTTTAGCAAATGCATTGTTAGACATGCCATTCATCGCTATTTTCAAGCGTTCACCAAATCGGTTTATTTGTTCTTCACTAATAATCTGGTTTGTTTTTTTCTTTAATATCGTGTCACTGTGCTTTTTTACTAGGTGCTGATTGCGCAAAAGAAGCTCCTACAGCTTGCATGTTTAAACGTGATTCTTCATTCATAGCGCGATAATGTTCAATTAATTTTTGTTCTTCGCGTGATATTTCTGTTTGTGGTGTTCTATTTCCTGTCAGTATGTAAAGGACATCACACCCAGCGACTGCAATCTTTTCTAGATACTCAGCATCAGGAGTTCTAGTTCCTTTTTCATAGTTTACCTGTGTTGTAGGTTGAACTCCTCCAACACTGGCAAATTGCACTTGAGTCAGCCTCAATTTTTTTCTTTCTTCTTTTATTCTGCTGCCTATCGTTAATTTATTTATATCATCCATTTTTTACTTTTTTATCAGGTGATGATTGTGCGAAAGCGGTGCCTACCGCTTGCATGTTTACACGTGATTCCTCGCTCATTGCACGATAGTGTTCAATCAATTTTTGTTCTTCAACAGTTATTTTGGGAAGATCTGACTTAATGCCAGTAAGAACATACATAACATCAATTCCAAGATTAGCTAGTGCTGCCAAATACTTAGCGTCAGGTGATCTTTCATTACGTTCATAATAGGCTTGGGCATTTCTTGAGTACCCAACTAAAGCACCAAAGTCTGTTTGATTCAGTCCCATGTTTGAGCGTATTTCCTTTAGCCTTTCCCCAATAGATGTCATAAATTCATTCTCTGTGTTGACATGACCAACATGTTGGTCAATAATAATCAAAACTTAAACTTAGTGGATCACAATATAACATTATGTCACACGATAAACATATTCAACGGTCACGAACGCCGAGGGGTGTAGCCTCTGGAAAGCAAGTTGTAATACGGTTGTCTTTAGAAGAGTACGAAGAATTGGAAGCCTTATCGCTCAAAGAAATCCGTTCTAAATCAAGTTTAGCTCGTATTTATTATTTGGCTGGGAAAAAATCCTCCCAAGTTCAGGTGGAATAAGTCGCTAATGAAAAACATCATTATCAATTATTACGTTGTTTCACCTTACGTTTCGATTGGTAAGTATGCTGAGCTTAGTGGTATTCCAGAAAATACTTGTCGTGCAATGGTTAACAGAGGCGAAATAATCATCCGTCCAAAGCGAGGGGCTAAAGAGAAAATTCAGGTCAATATGATCGCCATGCTGCAAAATGCAATCGAAAATAGTTGAAGTATTTATCCAAAATCAGAGGGTAATAAAATGAAAGCATTAACATCTCTGGAACGCTCAAAACTGCAATTAAATATGATGGCCCGCCTTCATGATGTATTCGGCGATGTCAAAAATGAAGTTGAAATCACGCCTGAGTTTATTCGGGATACGCTGGCGCAGTTTATGCAGATGGCAACGGGGAGTAATTATCATATTGCCGAACCTATCAATGTTAGATTTGGGGAGTTGGGGCAGGATCAAGCTGAATCTTTTGTAGGTTCGGTAAACAAAGCTCTCAATCACGCAAAATCAACAACGTCTGAGTATCCTTTGCGTTATCGCACCTCAGAATCTGAATATGCAATGGGTGCTGCCACAAATACCATTGAATCACTAGAAAGAATAATTGCTGAAGAGTTTAGTCAGTTGAAAGCATCTTATAAGGATAAAGCTTTCATCGGCAAAGTTGGTAGAGATGGCACCCATATAGATGCCACTTTTAAATTTAATAATAAAAAGATTAATTATTCTCTTTCTGGAGAACTTCAGATAGGAAGTTGTGAAGTTTAGCTGCTTGTTCGAGGGAAATATTCAGGCTGAGTTCACTAACGTTAGGAAAGTGCAAGTCTTTGGCAAGTTTGATGTTCAGATGTGCGTGATTATCTTCTCCAAATTTACCGCATGTAAGGCCATCAGCAAAAATAACAGGAATTTTTTTATCAGACATTTTAGTTCCTTTTTATAGGGTGGTTGATGCTTTTGCCTGAGTCTCCTCTCATAGAAACAGCAGGCGTAAAAATAATACCACAATACCCTGAGCCGAACAGGGGTAAAAGTCGGCAACATAATAATAACTAAGAGGTAATCAATATGCGAAATGTGATGCCAACACCAGTGGAATTAAATAAGGGCAGAATCAAATTCGGTACATTATTAGTTCGTCCATTACGAACGAGCGTTGTTTCATTGTGCCCACGTTATCAGGTTGAAGATGGCGAACATTGTCACGGCCAATTTGATTCTCGTAGTGAAGCCTTAAGATATTGTTGGCAATTATACAGGATAAAATTTCATGAACGAATTAAAGAGGGTGCAGCACAAATATAAAGTTAGTAGTAAAGACTTTTTTAATATCAAAGTCAAAAGCAGTAATTATAAAAAAGAAAGCCCATTGATGATGACATTTGTTTCAATTGGGTTAGCGACAACAATATTAACCCCATTATTATCCATATTGTAAAGGTGATGCTATGGCTAATACTGAACCGTTCCGCACTGTATCACAGACAGTCGATGAAAGAATTGACGGCATGAATCATACAGCTAAAGCCCATGCCATTATCTTTAAGTTGTCTAAAAAAAATGGCGAGTTAAACGGTCAACTGGCTGATTTTATCGACATGATGCGCGATCGCAGTAATAACAGAGTCCGAAATAATGAACGGGTATTACATTTAATATTCCATTTGGCAGGATTTGATAAATCGCAGTTTAATAACAAACTTAAAGATTTCACTATTGAAGAACAGCGTTCATTAATTTCTGCTATTCATCAATTTAAAGCGGTTGCTGCTGAATTGCCAGATAAATTAATAATGCCTGAATTAATATCGCATTAATTTATCGATTCAACTTACTTATATTTATGTGCCAACGCACAGGATTTTTTATTACCTAAAAAAAGGAAACAGAAAAATGGAAATAGAACAATTGATAAAAATAAATAGGGCAGATGAGCGTAAGGCATTAGCCGAACGTTCTGCTTCACGTCTGCGGACAATTTCATCTCATGTACGGGCAAAGCAACTGGATTATGTCTCCGTCTGTGAATTGCTGGTCGGTGAAGCGGACAAAATCGAACACGAAGCACAGGAGCTGGAATATGTTTGATGTTATCGATCGCGCTAGCCAATACGCTGATGAAATGCTGGAACGTAAAATCGCAGAGCATGTAAACCGTCCGGTTGGCATTTCAGCTTTTCATTGTGAAGAGTGTGATCGGTCTATCCCTGAACAGCGCCGCAAAGTGATTGCAGGTGTGACTCGTTGTGCGCCTTGTCAGGAAGTGTTCGAACTGAAACAGAAACATTATCGGAGTGTGTGAAATGGCGAATATTCACTTTGTTAATCTTAATGAAACTGATTTCTCCACCATTATAAGTAATAAAAACCATTGTCTTGGTGTGTTAGATAGTTGTTGCGAAGAAATTGAGGTCGAAACACTCGATAGATTAAACAAACTCTTTATTGTCAGATGCGTGGGTATCGAGAATATTTTTGATAATCAAAATATACCGACCAACTGCAAAAAAGGGGACTATGTCGTACTTTCTCAAGAGGGCGGATATGATTGGCTTGATGATCTCGAACGCAGAATTACTGTAATAATTGATGAAGTTCATTATTTTCAGAGTGGGTTAGATAGTCTCAGTGAAATTAATATTTCATTTTATGAATATTCATTATTAACGCCTGAATATTTTTTTTATGAGGGTGCTAATGAGAATGCACATCAGGCATGCAGTTCAGTATCTGCAGGGGTTTGTTAGTGAACCCCGCACCAGTATCCAGCGGCGCACAATCCAAACCGCGCCGCCAATACAGCAAATTCCAGCCAGAGATGCCAAATATAGCCACTCTGGCTGAGCGCGTTATATGGGAAGTAAACCCTGATGATTACACATGGTGTCAGCAATACTTAGGGCACCTGCCAGATTCGTTGGCAATTTATTTCGCTAAACGTTATGCCAACATTTTCAAGCAGTCTGGCCACGAAGGTCGTCGCCGTGCTAATACGTTTTTACGACAGTTTAGTAAGAACGTATTACCACGGTTCAATCTGGTCAACGAACAGTATCAGTTTCAAAGTCTGGCCGTCGGTGCTACGCCTTTTCCTTTTATTGAACAACTCGACCGTCTTTCCACATTCGGCCGTAAAGAGATACGGTCACTGGCACAGGATGTTTCACGCTATATATCTGACAGCTATGAACAATATGTCAGTCAATTACCGACGCCCGACAATGAAGAAGATGGGCGCAGCCAGTTAATTCATGTTTATACCCGACTGGCAAAATTAACTCAGCAGGTCGGAACTACCGCACCTTATTCACAGCAATTTTCCAAAGGCCGCTCTTTACCCATCGACGATCAGTTATGTGCGGGCTTGTTACGCATGATGTCTGATCAATGGTGGTATGCCCGCTTAAAGCGTATGCGTGATATTCGGGCTGAACATATGGCCATTGCCGTCGGTCAGGTACAAAAGGTGGCTTCCTCATATGTCTCTCGCAAGACGCTACAGGAGTGGACAGAACAAAAACGCCGTAACTGGGAATTCCTGCAAGAATTCGAGCTGGAAAATGAAGAAGGTGAACGGGTTTCATTAACCGATAAAGTTTTGGGCAGTATTGCAAACCCCGCCGTTCGCCGTTGTGAACTGATGATCCGTATGCGTGGCTTTGAAGATTTAGCCAATGAAATGGGCTGTGTTGGTGATTTTTACACTATCACTGCCCCTTCTAAATATCACTCGGCACACAGTGGCGGTGGTTTTGTGAAGAACTGGAACGGAGCAAGTCCACGCGATACGCAAAAATATTTATGCAGTGTTTGGGCGAAAATTCGTGCTGCTTATTCTCGTGCAGGAATTAGTACTTTCGGTTTTCGTGTGGTTGAGCCCCATCATGATGGCACACCACACTGGCACCTATTGCTGTTTATGCAGCCTGAGCATGTCGAAGAAATGCGCGAGATTATACGGGAATATGCAACGCAGGAAGACGCCCACGAATTAAACAGCGAGGATGCACGTAATGCCCGTTTTCTGGTGAAACCGATTGATCCAGAAAAGGGTAGTGCCACAGGTTACATTGCAAAATATATCTCAAAGAACATTGATGGTTATGCATTGGATAATGAAGTAGATAGCGAATCAGGGGAAAGCCTGAAAGATATGTCACGCTCGGTTTCCGCCTGGGCGAGCCGCTGGCGCATTCGTCAGTTCCAGCAGATTGGCGGTGCGCCGGTTTCAGTCTGGCGTGAGCTGCGTCGCCTAAGTGGTGATGAGCAGATTTTACCTGATGAGGATATGGATAACGTCCGTTTTGCGGCAGATATCGGCAACTGGTCAGCCTATACCGAATTTCAGGGCGGGGCATTGGTTGCCCGTAAAGATCTCACTGTTCGCCTTGCCTATGAAGTGACTGAACAAGGCAATGTCTACGGTGAAGATGTTCAACGTATCTCTGGTATTTACTCGCCCCGTCTGGGCGAGTGCTCTTCTTTTATTACCCGTACAGTGAAATGGAAGATTGTTCCTAAATCCAGCTCCGCATCTGCGGGCGAGGGTTTGGCTTTTGACCCTGTTTTTTCTTCCTCTTGGAGTTCTGTCAATAACTGTACGGAGGCACGAAGGACGATTAACGAGGATAAAGGTTTAGTGGAAAAAGTTATCGATTATGCGGATTCAATCGGCATGGATTTTAGCCGATTGATGGCGCAGTCATTAATCAGTAGCGGAAAAATTAGCATAGGAGAACAGCCATTTAAGTTATGGACTAATGGCAGTTTTATTCCTATGGAGTCGGAACGGCAGAAAACGGCGCGCCACGATGGGTTATTAACACGGGTAACAACTCTTAGAGAAATGAGGAAACTATGAAACTCGATTTAGGTAAATACGTGATCACATCCGATAGACGTTTATTAACGTTGAATAAAAAAAGCATCATCAAAATGGGGAAAAACGCTGGTCAGGAATCGCTGACTCCATTGCATTATTACACCCAGTTATCGGATTTAATCCCTGATGTGATGAGAAGGGGCGTAGAGGGCAATGAAATAAAAATCTTACAGCAACTCAGTGAACTAATTGAGAAAAATAGCGGAAAATCTGGCAGCGAGGATAGCGCAATGATCACTTTAAATTTAACCCCAGAAATCGTTAATAACATCAATCATCAATTTGAGTCAGGTTTGTTTGTCTGGCAGCAACGCTGGAAAGCCAATCAGCATCATCGCAATCGCTTTTTGCATAAATGCCGCCAGATAGGTGCTGATTATTATTTCGTACTGGAAGCGTTAAATGATGCTTGTCGGACAGGGCGGAATAAGTTTTTTCTGTCCAACAAGGAATTTTTGCCGTTTTTTGTTCGCTACCTTGCGCAGTATTTCCCAAATCAACAAACCTATTTAATCGAAAATGCCGAAGATATTCATGGGGTAAGGCTCAGCAATGGCACTGAAATCCGCTTTGTGCATGAAAATAGCCATGTTACTGCTTTGTGTGGCGATGTGTATGTGTCAGAGTGGGCTTGGTCGGATAATCCCGTTCAGTTGGTGCTATTAGCCCTGAGTCTGTCAATGCATGAAAAATGGCATAAAACGTTTTATTCTTCCCGATGTTCAGGGGATAACGGCGAGGAGACTTATAAGCGCTTTTTTACCCTGAATCGCGTTTTTAGTGAGCCCGCTTTTTTCGATACAGTGACGTTGTTTGATTTTGCTGAAAGCCGCTGGAATGAAGAACAACTTCGTCAGAATCGGTCACAACAGGAATTTGAAGAGCTGTATTTGTGTCGCCTGCCTCATCCACGCTGGTAATCAGAGAGAATGAACACAATGGCTAAATCCCTCGTAGAACACAAAGTCGCCACTATCAATGCCAGCTTCCCGCTGGCGTTACTTGCTAGGGCCGTTGCCCATATCTCCAATATCTTGAAATGCCGGCAAATGCCCACAAAAGTATTGCATCATATTTGGAAAAATGAGCTTGGTTATCATCAATCCATCTATCATATTGAAACAAATAAATATGTTGCCTAGATGGAGGTGTCAATCCTACATAACTCAAAGTTCCATCATAATTATAAGATAGGTGTAAATGCGGAAGTGTACTTCTATGACTTGAACTATTTTGGCTCGCTGAAAAATAAAGGTCATTACCTGAATCATGAGGCCAATCCCAATCTCTTCCTTCTCGCCTTTCGCAGAAACAAAAATTATCTACAGATGTATGATACATAATAAATCCTGATTATTGTGAGTTAATATGTATAATTTTTGTTTATATTTTAAGCTAAGATTCGGTTTTTTTTTGTGACGTTCAATGCACATTAGTATAATGTCTTTTCTATCAGCATTGATTTGGACAACTATCTTCTAAATAGCTGAATGTCGCTGATTGAGCGGCTTTTAATTGAAGTGTGTTATTTATTCTTCTGTAGTGGAATGGCAAGGTTACAAAGGGGTTACTTTGTGGTTACGTGTAACGGTTGTAACGCTTTTCCGAAGAGGTGGGGAAATCGGCTGCCGTGTTCAGCCTTTCTTTTGTCTGTTGATAGGCTGGTATGAGGTGAAAGTGTGATTTCTTGATATGGCATATGATATCAGAAGTATAAACGAATGTACGATTTCTAGGCAAAGAGAGCACTTATCTGATTGAATTAGAAGTATATGCTTATTACTCGCAATTTAGTTCATGAATAAACGATTCTTAATACAATCTGTTAAGGAGTAGTATCGTGAATAGTAATATGGCTATTAGTAAATTAATTAGAGAACTTGCTAGCTTAGTAATTGAGCCCAACAAAGAAGAGCCTCATCCAGAAGCCGCAGACAATGAAATGTATGAGCTACGGTTTAGTTTAACCGATAGTGGTAAGTACGTATTAATAAATATGTCAGATCAAACAGAAACCATACCACATAGGCTATATGTTTTTGTCAATCGTATAGATGAGCCCGGAATTATTCGTATGGCAAAATGTCCAGATCACGGACACACATCGTTAACTTACCATCGTTATCTAAATAGGCAGGAGATTAGGACTGTTGAAAATATAGCGGTCTATTATGCAGGTACTGCTAGATTTGAACATGGTGTGTTGGAGTGGTGGGATAATTATAGCGGTCACTATCGGCCTGACTCTGATTTATCTAGAAATTTTATACCTTATATTCGTCGACTTTTACCACAACATTTATTTAAAGAATGAGGTTAATTGGACGCTGTCAATTAAGTGGATTTCTCCGCTTGAAATTTGTCTTACAATTCTTCACAAAATTGCACAATTTTTCTTGCCATTCCAACCCCACACAAGACCTGTCCCGGTAAGATCTCCCCGCCGATGCACAACTGCACAAAAACACGCCCTTTTTGTGTGCGGGCGAGGCGGGGGAACCAGCGCGTGCAAAGGGGGTGGAGAGACTCATTTTCTCAGGAAGCGTGACAATCAGAAACAGTGCCATGACATTGCATCCATGCGCCACTACAGCGCATTGGGCTTGTCAGTCAGGTAATGCGATGGAAAATAAAGAAAAACGCACACAGGGCGATTGAGTGAGGATACTCAGCGCCGTGTGCGTAAATAGAATAAGTTGGGATGATTATGACTTGCCCGTCAGGGCATCCAGTAACGCATAAGGCGCAAAGCGTACCACTTCCTGCCCCACCCAATCGTTAACCGATTTCAGGCTCTCCATAATGGGCGTGAGTTCATTGATAGCAAACACTTTTGCGGCTTTCTCCACATCACCGAAGTTACCGCCGTTTGACGGGGAAAAGCCCATCAGTTGTGGCGGAACGCGGTGCATGGCAAGCAGATCATCGCGGGTCGCTTCCTTGATATTAGTAAACTCATCCTTAGCGCTGATCTGGCTGAAGGGCAGGATTTGCAGGCCGTCTTTCTTGCCGTTGGCCGCATATACGAACAGGTTCTTGAAAGCGCCATCCCGCCGGGATTTTTGCAGGGAGGCTTTCAGGTTATCGACACCTTTCGGATCGGCCAGTGGGTCGGTCAGGTAGACAATTACCCCAGCATGACTGCCGTTTTCGTAATAGTTCATGCGAAAGGTGGTGGCGGAACGGTTCAGGTTAGCCGACAGCAATCCCGCCAGATATTCCGGCAGCCCGTAAATTTCCTGATGAATATCCGGGTTCATCAGGTGGAACAAACTGTCTGGCCGGAATTCAAATTCTTTGTTCCAGCTTTCCGCAAACCAGTACCGGCCGGCTTTTTCGCCCCGGCGGGTATATTTGGCCGGCGCGTGTTTCAGCGTTAACAATCCGCCCAGCCGGTGAGTGCGCCGTTCCAGATACGCATTCCCGAACACCAGATAATCCAGCACATACGCGGCCATATCCTGTCGGGACAAACACGGGTGCGGGACAAAACAACTCATGATCACATTACGTTTAAAATACAACGGGGACTGGTGATAGACCGCCGATGAGAACGCCCGCGCCAGCCCGTAAAAATCAATCGGGGTTTCATACCAGCGGCCATTTTTGGCACACTCCATGCAATCCAGTAAGTCTCCGGCGGACGTCATCGGCGTGGGGGTATCAAAGGTAAATGCGGCGCATTGGGCTGCGCCGTCAGGTAGGTTCGCTCTGGGGTCGTTCGCTGTGTCAGGCCGGGTTTCAGCCGGCAGAAAAGTCTTCATGGTTAAAACTCCGTAACAAAAGAGGTATACCCGCCGGAGTCGCTTGATATCGGCTCTCCATGCAGCACATTCATGACGGCCCACGCAATATCACCGTGATCAATGCCGCGTGTCCGGTCAGCGTCGTAAGTCACTACACCGCCCTGAGTAATAATTTTCTTGATGGACATAAACGAGGTGGCGACCTGTTTCATACCCGCATCATATTCAAACCGGCCGGAGCGGATCAGCATCTGGGCTTTCATGACCAGCATCCGTTTCAGCGGCGCGGAATATTTCAGTAAGGTGGCGGCGGGGAAGAACTTACATACCAGCTCATGTACTGCTTCCCCCGTTCCGCCGGTGCCATCAATGACGATGCCCAGCACATGGTAGCGTGCGGTCAGTCTGCGTATTTCATCGGCCTGTTTCTCAAACGCCATCCCGCGAAATTGCAAAGCCTCAATCACCCGCCACTTACCGCCACTAACAGCAGGCGGTGACATAACCACCAACCCCAGCCCGTCACCGTTGCCGCCGGTGCCGGTCGGGTCTGCACCGATATAGATGCCTTTGTGTCCCAACGGGCGCGGGGCGTAAGGTTGCCAGTCCGGCCAGACTTCCTTGCTGTAACCGTCAACCCCGCATTTAATGACCTCGTTATAGTCAAAGGCCCGTTCGCCCGCTCTGACAAAGATACAGCGATACAGGTTGTCAAAATCAGCCGGGCTGTTTTCACTCTCGATTTCATCCAAATCAACCCGATCCAGCCCCAGCGCGATAGCATCATGGATGGTAACAATCTGCCGCCAGATGTTATCTCCGCACAGCACGCCGGGTTGTAAAGTGGCGTGTCGGGTATCAATCGAAATCTGTTTCTTATTGGGTCGGGATTGATTGAAAAAATCGCCTGTCCAGAACGGGTAGGCTTTGTGCTCTTCACTGGACGGCGTGGAGAAATAAGTCCGCCTTAGTCCGATATGGGTCGCCATCCCGGCAGCTACTTTACGCAGGTTAAGAAAATTACTGACCCAGAAGAACTCATCGAAATAGAGATCACCGGTATAGGATTGCGCCGATGCCGCTGACGTACCGAGAAAATAGAGCGTAGCGCCATTGGATAAAATAATCTCGTCCCCGCCCTTGAGTTCAACCCCAACCTGACGGGCGACAATCTGGATGAACTTTTTGAACTGGAACGCTTGTGCGCGGCTGGCGGACAGGAATATCTGGTTATTGCCGGTTTCCAGAGCCGTGATCAATGCTTCGCGGGCAAAGTACCACGTCGCCCCAATCTGGCGCGATTTTAATATCATGCGGTTGCGTCGCTCTTTCTGCTTGTACCAGCGTTTCTGGTATTCAAACAGGGATTCATACACCATCGCGCGCAGTTCCGTGATTTGCTCTTCAGTGAAATGATTCTTCGGCGTCTTCGCCTTTTTCGTACTCTCTTTTTTCTCTTCATGGCGATCAAAGCGTTGTAACTGGCGGTAGAAAAAATCCAGTGTCTTAAAGTCGTGCGGGGTCAGGGCATCTTTTGCCTGCATCCGTAAGATTTTGACATGCAGATCATCACTCACCCGCTCAATGGGGTGCGCGTCATCCCATTTATCCCGCCGCCGCCAGGAATAAAGGGTGTTCACACTGACGCCGAGGCGCTTCGCAATCTGCGCCACGCTGTAGGCTTGCCAGTATAAATTTTTGGCTTCTTGTCTGGGATCGTGTGCTGTCGTTTTCATGGTGCTTACTTTCCCACAACCCGCGCGCGGACTGCCATACCTGCCCTCTGTCACCGAGCCGTGACACGGCGAAGGCTTTGAGTAAAACGCCGCTGACTGCCAACATAGTCCTATCAACCGAAAATGGCTTGTTGGAGAAAGCAACCATGCCAAAAACCATTAAATTAACGGTCTGTACCGAGGGAATGACGCTGAACGGGTTTGCCGTCTCCCGCGAACAGATCCAGCAGATGGCAGAAAGCTATAACCCGCGTTTGTATGCCGCGCGTCTGAATCTGGAACACATCAAAAGCCCGTACCCTGACAGCACGTTCCGCCAGTTTGCGCTGGTGCAGTCTGCCCGTGCCTACGAAATTAAAGACGGCCCGTTACAGGGCAAGCTGGCATTGGAAGCGACGGTTGAACTGGATGAAGAGAAAGATGCGCCGCTTATCAGGCTGAACCAGAGCGGGCAGAAGATTTTTTCCAGCATTGAGTTTTATTCACGTTTTCCCCAGACCCAAAGCGCTTATCTGACCGGCATTGCGCTGACCGATACCCCTGCCGCTGTCGGGACGGAATTAATCAGGCTGAGTGTGCAGGAACGCGGCCTGCCGAGCAGTGATGATCGCTATTTATCGGCATCACTGGAAACGATGGTCGAATCTCTGGCAAACACCGAACCGAACCCGACCGAGGATAAATCCATCGGCGAAAAGTTTGTTTTATCGGTGAAAAAGGCACTGGGGCTGCACCGTGAACACAGTAACGCTGAGATCAGTACGTTACGTGAAATGGTGCAGTTAACCGCAGAGAAATGCGGTGAGGCCTTAAATCAGGGGCAGAAATTGTCAGCGTTAGAAGCAACCTGCGCCAGTCAGTCAGAACAACTCACGCAACTGACCACTGAACTCAGCACGCTGAAAAACCAGCTCAGCCAGCAGGATGATTCTTCGGTACATCGACCGGGCGCGAGCGGTTCAACCCACGTGTTGGCTGAATATTAATTGATTGCTTACAGGAATTTTATCTATGTCACTCAGTAACGAAGGGCGTCAGGAATATCTGTCCTACCTTGACCAGCAAGGCAAATTGAACGGGGTTAAGCGTGAGGGCGACCATATTCAGTTGACGGTGGCGCCGGCTGTCCAGCAGAAACTGGAAGCGGCCAAGATGGAAAGTAGCCCCTTTCTGAAAGAAATCAACTCCTATGGCGTGATTGAACAGGAAGCAGAGAAAATTGGTGTCGGTGTTCATCGCACCATTGCCAGCCGCAATACGTCGACCACCGATCGCCGCGAGCCGGTCAGCGTCCATGATTTGGTCGGAAATCGCTATCGCTGCGAACAGACTAACTTTGACACCTACATTGGTTATACCCAACTGGATGCGTGGGCCGGTCACCCGGAATTTCAGAAGCTCATCAGTCAGCAGATTGTCCAGCAAGAGGCCAATGACCGTCTGATGATTGGTTTTAACGGCACGTCCGTGGCGGTGAAATCCGATCGGGAGAAAAACCCGCTGTTACAGGATGTCAATATCGGTTGGTTGCAGCGCCTGCGCAATCATGCGCCGCAGAGAGTGATGAGCGGTATCACGCTGACCCGTCGTGATGAGGACGGAAAAATCCTCCAGAAAGGGGACTACGGTAACTATGATTCGGTGGTGTATGACGCGGTGACCTCGCTGTTAGATCCGTGGCATCAGAGTGCGCCCGGCCTGATCGCCATCACCGGTTCACGCCTGACCACACAGAAGAACTTCCGCATCCTGAATCAGCACAGCCAGCATAACCCGAATATGGAACTGTTGGCAGGCAATGAGCTGATGAAACTCAGTACATTAGGCGGTTTGCCGGTCTTCCGTGCGCCGTTCTTCCCGGACGGGGCAATCCTGATCACCACCTTTAAAAACCTGTCGCTTTACTGGCAGAAAGGCAAATACAACCGCTACATCAAAAATGAGCCGGAATATAACCGTATTGCCACCTATGCCCAGAGTAATGACGGGTATGTCATTGAAGATTACGGCCTGAGTTGCCTGATTGAAGGGATTTCGTTTGCGGGTGCCGAAGGCAGCGCGGACTAAACCACAGTTTCCGGTGTCGGGTCTTTCCGGCATCGGGTCAAGGGGGAAGGATGCTGACACCGGCACAAGAACACTGGCAGCGAACAATGGCGGCCCGCCGTGGCGATGAACAGATGTCATCGGCCACGCTGACGGCCTATGAACAGATATTGCACCGCTTACGCATTGATCAGACGCGGCTGTCTGGCCTGCAAGGCACAGAGCGAAAAATTGCCTATAAAGGCGAGGTGATAGCCGCCTATGACAGTTGGATTGATGGCGTATTAAAGGCCGATACCGGGCAGGCTGATGAAGTGCTGACGCATATCATGATCTGGCAAATTGATATCGGCCACTATGAGAGAGCATTGACACTGGCTGAATATGTTATTCGTCACAACCTGCCACTGCCCGATCGCTATCACCGGACGGTGGGGCCGTTATTGGTGGATGAGATTTGCGATAAAGCCCTGACCATTTTTGCCGCCGGTAATGAGGCTATTGCACCGATATCGCTGACTATTCTGGAATGGCTCTTTGTCTTGGTTGAGCCGCTGGATATGCCGAATCAGGTCAGAGCCAAACTGCTTAAAACGCTGGCGTATACCCTGCGAAAAAGTTCGCAGCAGGCTGATAAAGAACGGGCGTTGTCACTGATGCAACAGGCGTTGTTGTTGTTCGCCAATATCGGGGTCAAGAAAGATATCGAAACCCTGACGCGGGAACTGAAAAAGGCCGAGGATAACACGGCACCGCCGAAGCCCGGCGCGACAGATAAGAAACCGCCCAAAACCAAGACCACAGCGGCGAAGAAAATCGCTTCCCGCTAACCGAATGCACCCCGCGTGCCCGGCGGCACGGTGAACCGAACAGCTTTTACGCCTTGTCCGTTTTTCCGTCCACCGCCGACCTTTTAACAGGTGGAACTGATGAGCTTAGTGGCAACCAAACAGCCCCGACCGATGGATAACCCGCAGGAGTTCAACGATGGCGGCGCAAAAGTGGCGTCTGGCGAATTCTGGCCGGTGATCATGCTGGCTGATTTGCGCAATTCCATGCGTCTGAGTGGGGCCGTGACAACAGCGCGCCTGATGCACATGACGAGTGAAGCGGTACTGTCAGTTAATCAGCAACTGGCGACATGGCAGCATGAGCAGGAAAGCTACGGTGTGATGTCACTGGCAGCGGTGCCATCACCGATCATCAATGACACCACGGCGCATGTGTTCCGTTATCGCCATGCGGTGTACAGCTTCACCAAAGCGCTGCTGATTGAAAACTATCGTGATATCGACACCACGCGCGATGGCGAAAAGCACGCGGAAGCCTTGAGCACACAAATTGATGACCTGCGCCGGGACGGACAGAACGCCATACGGGATATGCTCGGCAAACATCGCATGGTCGCGGAGTTGGTCTGATGCGGGTCAGGGCGTTGCAGGGGGATTCGGTGGATTTACTGTGCTGGCGTCACTATGGCCGCACACAGGGCGTGGTTGAGCAGGTACTGGAAGCAAACCCGGATCTCTGTCTCATCACGCAACTGGCCGCCGGTCAATGGGTGGAGCTGCCGGATATTACCCCACCGCCCAATCAGGACATCATTCAACTATGGGACTGACACTGACAATGAAAGACCAACCGGATTTATGGGTCGAGATGATCAATGGCCTGAAGAATTCATGGCCGCAGATATCCGGCTCCCTGCTGGCTGTCCTGATCTGTTATGGCCGCCTGATTTATGACGGTGTAGAACGCCGCAACCGTTGGGTTGAACCGCTGCTATGCGGGGCGCTGTCATGGGGCATTTCCAGCGGACTGGAGCTGTTCGGTATTCCCGGCACGGTGTCACCGGCACTGGGTGGAGCCGTGGGTTTTATCGGTGTGGAAAAGCTGCGTGAATTTGCAACCCGTGCCATTAACAAACGTTTGGGAGATAAACCGCATGAGTAGAGGTATTCGGAATCATAATCCCGGCAACATCGATTATCACCCGACTAACCGCTGGCAGGGACTATTATCCCATGATCCGAAGATTGAAGCGCGGTTCTGCCGGTTTGAGTCGGCGGAATATGGTATTCGGGCACTGATGAAACTGCTGTGTAATTACCACAAAAACGGCTATCAAAGTGTTGCCAGAATGATAGACCGCTGGGCACCCACCCATGAAAACAACACGTCGGCGTATATTCGCGGTGTTGCCAATGCCTTGGGGGTTGATCCGCATCAGGTGATTAGCGTGGATAAAGTGACATTGATGGCACTGGCTAAATCCATCATCCGGCATGAGAACGGTCAACAACCGTATCCCGAGGCGACGTTTGAAAAAGCGTTTGCGCTGCTATGAGTTGGAAATTGCCGGTTTTCTCCCTTGTTGGTATTGGGTTGATCGGTCTCTTCTGCCATTACCTGATTAACAGCAATATGGCGCTGCGAAATGAAAACCAGTCACTTAATCAATCCCTGTCAGCGCAAGTGGCTATCAACATTAAGCAACAGGAAAGCCTCCAGATACTGCATGAACAGGATATGAAACGGTTACAGGAACTGACTCATGCCAAAGCTGAAATTGACCGGTTGCACGCTGCTGCTGTGGCTCACCCTGAGCGGGTGTACATCAAAGCCGAGTGCCCTGTGCCTCAAACCACTGCCTCCGCCGGCGTGGTTAATGCAACCGGTGCCCGACCTACAGACGCCGCTGTCCGAAATTATTGGTTACTCCGAGAGCGCATTGCCACCTCAGCACAAATGATCCAGGGGTTGCAGGCATACATTCAGACACAATGCAGGTGAGCCATGTTAAAGCCTAATTTACTGCGGGAAATGATTGTCAGGCATGAGCCGTTTTTCAACCAGAATCCGGATCGACTGGAAGTGTTTGTCACTAAAGGCAACCTGATGGCTACGGGCACACAGTCGGCGTCTTTTCTCTATCAGTATCAGTTGGAAGTGCTGGCGCTGGATTACCCGAACCCGCTCGACAATCTCAGCATTCCGATACTGGCATGGGCGCGACTGCATCAGCCAGATTTACTGTTTAACCCGGAACGCCGCAAAGACGGTTTTCGCTTTGAGGTCGATTTACTCAATAACGACACCGCCGACATTCTGTTTACGTTGCCGGTTTCTGAGCGGGTCGTGGTGCACCGGGAAGAAGGGCAATTGATGCCGACTCATCTTGATGAGCCGTTACCGGATGCCCGGTCACTGGCAGCATGGGATGTCCTGCTAGATACAACGGGGGCAGTATGAGCCAGAACAATCTGTTGCTTTCACTGGAAAATGAATTACAGCGGTTGTTGTCTACGACGACCCCCGGTTATCGCAGCCGGCTGGCCCGGCAGTTAGCCACCGCTATTCGTACTGACCAGCAAAAACGTATCCGCAGCCAGAAAAATACCGACGGTTCCGGCTATGAACCCCGCCGCCGCCGTATTCTGCGCTCACAGAAGGGGATTCGCTTTATTTACCGGGGTAATGTCCGCTCCCTGAAAAACTGGCGTTCAACCCGTGGTCGCCGTGGGCGCATGATTGCGGGTTTTGATGAAGATAAAGGCGCGGTACGGTCATTTTATCGCGGGAACATAGATCGCTATCTGGAAATTAACCGCAGTGAGACCCGCAAAACAACCGCCCGGCGTGACCCGATGTTTCCACGCCTGAGAACGGCCCGGCTGTTAAAAATGCGTACGTCAGCGGATTCGGCTGTGGTCGGTTTTCAGGGGAAAGCGGCGGCGATTGCCCGGCAGCATCAGTACGGACTGACCGGCAGTATTAACGCACTGGCACAGGTGAAATACCCACGCCGTGAACTGCTGGGACTCAGTGAGCACGAAAAAGTCAAACTGATTGAACTGATTTATCACGATTTGGCGGAGGCATGACATGACACCGGCAGAACTTTACCGATTGTTAATGAATATCGTGCGGGTAGGAACAGTATCCGCAGTGGATCTGAGTAACCAGCGTTGCCGCGTCCGTATCAGCGGATTGCAGACCGACTGGTTGCGCTGGACAGCCCAGCGCGCGGGTTCATCCCGGACATGGTGGGCACCGAGTATTGGTGAGCAGGTATTGGTACTGGCGATGGGCGGTGAACTGACCACCGCGTTTGTGGCGGGATCTCTTTATTCTGCTGCGCATGTCGCGCCTTCCGCGTCAGCCGATGCCGTGCATATCGCGTTCCCGGACGGGGCCGTCATCGAATATGAACCGAAAAGCAGTGCCTTAACCGTCAGCGGAATTAAAACAGCCAGTGTCACGGCCTCCGTGTCGGTACAGGTGACAGCCCCACAAATTACCTGTACTGCCAGTGAGCAGATCACGTTAGCGACTCCGGTCGTGATGTGTACTAATCACCTGACCACCGGCAGTCTGGCGATCCGTCAGGGTGGCACGATGCACGGTAATATCACCCATACCGACGGTCAGTTCAGCTCCAACGGCATTGTGGTTGATTCACACCGGCACAGTGGCGTCTGGTCAGGTGACAGTACCTCAGGAGGGCCGGTCTGATGCAGTTTATGGGCATGGACAGGTACACCGGCCACACACTGTCAGACAGCGAGCATATTCGCCAGAGTATCGCTGATATTCTGATGACGCCGATCGGCTCACGGGTGATGCGCCGGGACTATGGTTCACTGCTGCCTGATCTGATTGACCGTCCGCAAAATCCGGCCTTGCGTCTCCAGATCATGAGTGCGTGTTATCTATCCCTGCTGCGCTGGGAACCCCGCATTCGTTTAGAAGCGATCAATTATCTGCGGGCAGAGCAGGGGGAATTGTCGGTCGAGATCAACGGGGTGAATATCCAGAATAATCTGCCTTTTTCGCTTTCCATTCCGGTGAGGTGACTCTATGCCAACGATTGATTTAAGCCTGTTACCGCCGCCTGATGTGGTGGAATCGCTGGATTTTGAAACGCTATTTACTGAACGCCGGGAAAAATTGATTGCGCTGTACCCGCCGGAGCAACGGGACAGCATCGCCCGTACACTGGCGCTGGAATCCGAACCCTTGACCAAGCTGTTACAAGAAAATGCCTACCGGGAGTTGTTGTTGCGCCAGCGTATCAATGAAGCCTCGCGGGCCGCAATGGTGGCGTTTGCCAGAGGATCGGATTTAGATCAGTTGGGGGCCAATAACAATGTCAGCCGACTGGTCTTACAACCGGCTGATAACGCCGCTGTGCCGCCCGTACCCGCTGTGTTAGAAGCGGACGCGGATTTTCGCGTGCGTATCCCACAGGCGTTTGAGGGATTAAGTGTCGCCGGGCCGATAGCGTCTTATGAATACCATGCCCGCAGTGCCGATGGCCGAGTTGCGGATGCGTCCGTTATCAGCCCATCACCGGCTTGTGTGACGGTCAGTATTTTATCCCGTGACGGAAACGGCGCAGCCAGTGGTGAGCTGGTCGATATCGTTAGCCATGCCCTGAATGATGAAGATGTCCGCCCGGTGGCCGACCGCCTGACGGTACAGTCGGCCAAGATTGTGAACTATGCCATCGACGCGGTGCTGTACCTGTACCCAACGCCGGAATATGAGCCGATATTGCAGGATGCCCGGGCACGGCTGGCGCGCTACACCGCAGAGCAGCACCGCATTGGCCGCGACATTGTGCGCAGTGCCATCTTTGCGGCCCTGCATGTGCCCGGTGTGCAGCGGGTCGAGCTGAAAGCACCGGTCAGGGATATGATTTTAGATAAAACACAGGCCAGTTACTGCACTTCCGCCCGCATTACCCTCGGGGGTTCCGATGAATAACCGTCTGTTACCGGCCGGCTCGTCTCCGCTGGAAGTGGCGGCTGCCGAAGCTTTATCGAATCTGGCCGCTGTTCCCGTGCCTATCCGTGACTTGTGGCAGCCCGACCGTTGTCCGGTCAGATTATTGCCCTATCTGGCGTGGGCATGGTCGGTGGACCGCTGGGATATGGACTGGTCGGAAAAGACCAAGCGCGAGTCGATTAAAGTAGCCATGTTTGTCCATAAACACAAAGGCACGATTGGGGCCATTCGCCGGGTGGTGGAACCGTTCGGCTATCTGATCCGTATTATTGAGTGGTGGCAGAACGGGGATGCGCCCGGAACCTTTCGTCTTGATATCGGCGTGATGGACACCGGTATTACCGAAGCCACCTATCACGAATTGGAACGCCTCATTTTTGATGCCAAACCCGCCTCGCGTCACCTGATTGGCCTGTCCATTCAACTGGAAACCGGCGGTACGGCGTACTGTGCCGCGACCTGCTATGACGGCGATATCCTGACGGTTTACCCCTATGTGACTGAATGTATTACCACCATCGGGGCGGATGTGGTGGGGGGCTGTATTCACCTGATTGACACACTAAGGATTAGCGCATGAGTACCAAATACTTTGCTTTATTAACAAAACTCGGGGCTGACCGGCTGGCCAATGCCGCCGCACTGGGCACCAAAATTGAAATCACGCATATGGCGGTGGGCGATGGTGGTGGGAGTTTGCCGACACCAGATACCAACCAGCAAAAGCTGGTGAACGAAAAACGCCGGGCAGCCATTAATGTGCTCAGTGTTGACCCGAAGAATACCAACCAGATTATCGCTGAGCAGGTGATACCGGAAAGTGAGGGCGGTTGGTGGATACGGGAAATCGGCCTGTTTGATAAAGATGGCGTACTGATAGCGGTCGGCAACTGCGCCGAAACCTACAAACCCCAGCTACAGGAAGGCTCCGGGCGTACCCAGACCATCCGCATGGTGCTGATTGTCAGTCACACGAATGCGGTAACACTGAAAATTGACCCGTCGGTGGTGCTGGCGACACGGGAGTATGCGGATGCGTCTGTTGCTCAGGCTATCCGGGCGCATGAGCAGAGTCGTCGCCATCCGGATGCGACATTGAGCGAAAAAGGCTTTGTGGTATTGAGTAATGCTATTGATAGTAATAGTGAAACACAGGCAGCGACGCCGAAAGCCGTGAAGGTAGCGTATGATTTAGCGAATACTGCCAACAGCCATGCTAATAGCCGCCTTGAAAAGAGACAGAACGGGGCGGATATCCCGGATAAAACCGCCTTCATCAACAATCTGGGATTACGCGATACCATCAGTCAGGCGCAAAATGCCCTGCCGGTTTCCAGTGCAAAACATGCTTCTATCGGTTATCTGACACTCAGCAGTGGGGATAATTTACCGGGCATGCGTTTTATTGCCAGTGATGCGCATACCGTTGGTATCGAGGCCACCCACGGGAAACACCTGACAATTTTTTCTGATGCTCCCGGCAATCAACGGCGTTACACACTGGAATTACCGGAAAAAAATGGTACGCTGGCGACTATCGGGGATTTACTGGGCAATATTGCCAGTGTCAATACGCACGTTAACCAGCGCCTTGAAAAAGCGAAGAACGGGGCAGATATTCCCAATAAGTCAACGTTTATCAATAATCTCGGGTTAGGGGATACCGTCAGTCAGGCGCAAAATGCCCTGCCGGTTTCCAGTGCAAAACATGCTTCTATCGGTTATCTGACACTCAGCAGTGGGGATAATTTACCGGGCATGCGTTTTGTGTCGGCGGATGCCCATACCGTTGGTATCGAAGCTACCTACGGGAAATACCTGACGATTTTTGCTGATACACCGGATAAGCAGCGGCGTTACACGCTGAATTTACCGGAAAAAAATGGCACGCTGGCGACCGTGGGGGATTTACTCAGCCATATTGCAAACATTACCCGAAACACAGCGAATAAGTCGGCGACCGGTTGGTGGCGATGCGGTGATACCGGTGTCATTCTGCAATGGGGACGGGTCATGAATGCATCGGGAGAAGGGCGGGTTGTCCTGCCGTTACATTTCCCCGAAACGACAGCCTTTGTGCAGATGACATTATCGGGGTCTGATGTTTATGGCAATGCGACCGTGATGCAACTGGATTTAAATCAGCTGTCCAAAGAATCGTTCAGCTATGCACTGGCAGGGACGCAGGTCAGGTTTAACTGGTTTGCGGTGGGGTATTGATATGTACACATACAGCGCGAAAACAAATGCCTTTTATCTGAACGGATTAAAGCAACGTTATATCGAATGTGAAACATGGCCGGATGACGGTATAGATGTGAGTGAGGCGGTGTTTAACAAGTTTGCGGGAAATATGCCTCCGATGGGTAAAATGCGGATTGCCGGGGCGGATGGCTTGCCTGCCTGGGGTGATATTCCTCCCCCGACACCGGAAGCCCGGCAACGCTGGGCAGAGCAGGATAAGCAGCGTCTGATGGCGCAGGCTTCAAAGGCGATTGCGCCTTTGCAGGATGCGGTGGATTTAGGGATGGCGACCCCTATCGAAAAAACAACACTGATGGCATGGCGCAAGTATCGGGTCCTGCTCAACCGGGTCGATTGTTCGGCGGCTCCCGATATCCATTGGCCCACGCAGCCGAAATGATCACAGGGGCGAAAATGCCCCTGACACTATTTTCACATCAGTCATGCCATTTAAAGTGGAAACGGACAGTGCCCATCATGGTTTTCACCAGCTCACCGATTTTTTCAGCCTCGCTGCCTTGATAGCAAGGACGGTGATACGCCGAGTCGGGTGTGCGGTGTCCCAGTGGATATTCGATCCCTTTGACGGTGATCGTCAGTTTTTTATCGGTGATGGCGCTCACCTTTTCCCTGTCTTTAGGCAATTGATTGCTAAAATGAACGCTGAATTCATTGGGTTTGGCGGCATTATTATCCACCCAGTCAAAACGGGGAACACCAAAACCAAAAGTCGTGTCAATCAACATGAGCTGATGCGGTTCAGACACGGTCCATTTGTCATAGGCCGGGTCAGTATGGCTGCTCCGGGAACTCGTGTATTTGTCCAACACCAGCCGATATTCAACCCGTTTAGGAACCTCTGGTGTTCTGACAACCACTTCCCAGTCCAGCGCGTCCATCTCCGCCACAGAGGCTAACCAGGGCATCACATTCCCCGATGCGGTATGACGTTCAAGGTAAGGCAGGTAATGAAAGCGGGTCCCCACTTTCACGCCGGCCTGTGCCGGATAATCACCGGCATTGACTGGCTGGTCAGCCCGTCCCAGACGGCGCAGCAGGTATTCCTCCTGATTGGCCCAAGTTTTTTTACTGACGCGTTGGCCGTTTTGCAGTTGCAGCAGTGCCCACGCATAAGAACCTGCTTTCGCCATTAAATCACTCATGTTTTTATTCCTTGTAGATGAAAAGACAGTGACAGCATAGCGGCCCAGCGTGTTTGATGATATTGACCGGAATTGTAGGACAAAGGAGACAGTGCGACGGAAAATTATTTCCGTAACAGACTATTTTTCTTACCTCTGTTCCCTTTGTACCAGTCCTCACACACCCCCCATCACGGGCATTTTATTGTCACACCGACCACCATAGCGCTATCCCCTTTACCGGAGCAGATGGCTATGGCCCAGGACTATCATCATGGCGTGCGCGTGCAGGAAATCAACGAAGGCACCCACACTATTATTATTGCCCGTGCTTTCTCTACGAGAACATCGATCCTGCTAAATCCAGCAAATCATCAGCCGTAACCCTGCTCAATCCCTCCCGGATATCTTCACTCACCCGCTTAAGCGATAACGTGAATTCAATCCGTCTGGCCTTGCCATTGGCGAAAAATTCCGTGCGGTTTTCAGTCAGGCTGTCAATGACAAACATGCCGTAAATCATGCCGGTGCCTTCAATTAACGGCCACGGTTTGGCGGAGAACGCCATTGTTCGCAGCACTTCCAGTGAAATATCCCCGCCGGTGACTTCCGGGTACAACATCCCGTTTAAGGTAATGCTGTCTTCGCCGGGGCCGACATACTGCCATTTGGCTGACTTGCCGATGCGATCATTTTTCACATGCCGCCAGTCCATATTGCGATTAAGTGACTGGTAAGGTGTGGTCTTGAGCATAAAAACAAACATGCCATAAATCATCATCATGGTATTAATCCTCATCGTACAGACTGGAACGGCGGCGCACGCCCTGTTGCTGCATGATTTTGTCAATTTCCGCTTTCACCAGCGAACTGATTGACCGGCTGTCTTTCATGTCCACGCCGTGAAAATGCAGGTTAAATGAGTAACGCTCATCCCGTGGGGCAGGGTTATTGCCGGCGCGAGCGGGCGTCATGGGCACCGGCACGCCATCCAATACCGGTTGGCGGGGTTGCAGAGCTTCCGTCAGGCGGCTGAGCAGTGAGGGTTGCTGTAAACGGGGTTCCTGATACAGCCCGTCAACCGGGATCACCGGTGGGCGGTTTTTAAAGACAATCTCGCCCAGTCTATTGGGATCGGTTTGTGGAGCGGCATTGCCTGCGGCGGCCAGTGCGCCGGTGGTTTGTTTATCCTTTTTATCGCCGGGATTGTAGACTTTGGGACCGAATGCAGGCAGATCGATTTTCGGGGGTTCTGCTTTCGGCTTAGTGTCCCCGGCTTTTTCGGCGGCTTTCGCGATGGCATTGTCCGGCGGGGTGGGAGTCCATTCCTGCGGCACCATCTTTTTCGCGTTGTCATCCCAGACCCACTTCACCGATTTTTTCACTTCGGGCAGGTTCACCGGTCCCATGGCATTCGTGGCTTCAAGCGCGGCTTGAGTGGCATCCGGGATCATACCCAGTTTTTCCAGCAACCAGCCTACGCCTTTTGCCACCATGGCAATCACATTCACCACGCTGGCAATGGCCTTACCGACCAGCCGGCCGAACGTTTGGCCGGCTTCAGTGGCGGCTTTCAAGCCTTCTGCGGAGGTGTTGACCGGCTCGAACAATGACTTAAACCAGTCCCAGACTTTTTTGATGGCATTGCCGATTGCATCAAAAATCGGCGCGAACGGAGCAAAGGCGGCTGCGAGGGTATCGCGAACGGGCGCAATCGCTTCCATCAGCCCACTGAAAAAACCTGAGAACCAGGCTTTGATGGGTTCCCAGTATTTCCAGATCAGCACAGCTGCGGTGACAATGACAGCAATTAGTAACCCCAACGGGCTGAATAACAGGGCAAACCCACCACCGATAGCCGATACTGCCAGTTGTCCGGCCATACGCAGCGCACCAAATCCGCCGGTCGCCAGACTTTTTAATCCGTTTGACAGCATGGAAAGTGCCGTCATTGGGCTGGTGAAGACGGTCATCAACCCGGACGATAATCGGCCCAGTGAGGGAAATAATGCAGTCAGTCCGCCGCCCCGAGTTAGCATAAATAAACTCAGACGCAGTGCCGCAAAGGGGACGATAACGGCTGCCGCCGCCAGTGCCAGAGCGCCGAGGGCAGTGACTGTCACGCCGATGGCAATAGCGCCTTTTGCCAATGCCGAGGTGAGCTGTGGATGGGCTTTCATCCATGTGCCGATTTTACCGAGCAAACCGGTGAGACTTTGCGTCACATTACGCAGGGGTGAATCGACACTTTCTTCTACCTGAATGCCCAAATCTTCCCATGCGGATTTGAGCTGTTTGATATCCCCCTTAAGGTTATCGATTTTCACCTTGGCGTTTTTGGCCGATTCCCCTTTCGCGTTAACGTTGGCGGTCTTTTTCTCATCATATTTGCCGTTCAGGGTGCCTTTTATCACTGCATTCATGCCGACCATCGCTTCTTCGCCGAAGATGTCTTTTTTCATGCGGATCTGACTGGCCTGATCATACTTGCGCAGGCTGATGGCCATATCCTTCAGAATGTCGTCAGCGTCCCGTAGCTCACCGTTGGATTTTTTGATTTTCACGCCCAAAGCGGCCATGGCATCCGCGGCCCCGCCGGTCGGTGCCACCATACGGGAAAGCCCCGCCCGCAATGACGTGCCCGCCATGCTGCCGCGAATACCCTGATCGGCCATCAGTCCGGCCATCGCTGCCATGCTTTCCAGACTGACCCCCACTTCTGCCGCAATAGGGCCGGCATACGTCATGGTTTCACCCAGTTGGCGTAAGTCGGTATTACTGCGGGTGAAGGTGGCGGTCAACACATCAGACACCCTGTCCATCTGATCTGCATTCAGGCTGAATTGCGTCAGGACATTGGAGCCAATATCCGCCGCCTCGCCGAGTTCGACCTCACCGGCCAGCCCCATATTAAGTACGCCGGGCAGCGCTGCTTTGACCGATTCCGGGGTAAAGCCGGCCATCGCCAGAAACTTCTGACCCGCCGCGGCATCAGTGGCGGTGTAAGCGGTTGTTGCCCCCAGTTGTCGGGCCTGCTCACGCAGCATGTTGAGTCTGGGATCGTCTTTGTTCAGCCGGGTCAGGGCCTGAACCGTGGACATGCCCTCATCAAAATCCAGCCCCGGCGCCATCACGCGTGACATGCCATAGAGCGTACCGATCCCCGTTGCCATTGCAGCGGCGCCCGATGTTGCCAGTTTGCTACGGGTTTCTTTGGCGGCGGTATAACGTGCCTGTGCCTGAGTGACAGCGGTTAAACGTCGTTGCTGTTCAGCCAGTTGGCGGTTATAGGTTTCGGTACGTCGGGTAACCTGCCCGGTCACATCACTGCTACTGCGGGCTGAAATGCCGTGGCGATAGAGTTCGGCAGCGACGCCGCGCAGACGTTGTTTTTCTCTGTCCAGCGTGCGGGCGTAGCGATCCCGCTCTTGTCGGGCAGCCAGTAATGCCCGGCGTTGTTCATCCGTTTGATCCCTGAAACGCGGATATTCGGCATTCAGCGCCTTAACTTTGGCTTTGGCTTCTTCGTAGGCGTTATTGGTTTTGCTAACGGAGTCGGTCAGCCGTTCAAAGGTTCGCGCCTGATTTTGCAGATGACGGGCGCTGTTCTGGGTATTGCGGATTTGTGAAGACAGCCCCGCCGCTGCCCGGTTGGCAGCATTCAGGGGGCCGGAGAGTCGGTTTGCGGCGCTTAGTGAAACCCGAATGTTTAAGTTACGATCGGTCATGATTCGTTTCCGTTACGGGCCGCCGCGCGTTCGTGCCATTTCAGTAATTCACTTACCGTCATGCCATTGCACTCTGACGGCGACCAGTGAAAAACCGTGGCAATATCGGCAATAATCTCGTCGGTATCGACCGCCGGGCAGGGAATTACCTGTCGGCCGGTTCGTTCGTCTCGTTCGCTGGCGAGGTGGGCGCTAAAAAATTCGCGATGCCCTCTGCCAACTGGGTAAAATCCTGAATCGGCATGGTAGTAATATCCGCCTCACTGAGACGTGGGTGAGTGACGCGGGGTAACAGGGTGATCAGGGTGTTCACATCACTGCTCATCACATCCCAGAGTTTCAGGCCACGCAGGGCACCAACCTGTTTCATGGTGTCGGTGATCTCCACCTCAGTAATGGTTTTGCCGTTAGTCAGTTTCAGTGCTTCAGAAAAAGTAATTGTCTTTGACATCATGTGATCCTTTGGTGGACGGGTAAAAAACCCGCCGTTCATGTTAATGACCAATATTGGCCCGGTGTTTTTCAAGCAAATCCTGACCGTTCACCCGCCAGACCAGATTGAGCATATCGACTTCATGCAGTTCTTCATTGTTCAGCGTGATCTTACAGTAGGTATTTTTCAGCGTGTACTTATGCTGGGTATTTTCCCCGGCTTTGGCGCTGCCCCAGTCCACCTCGGTAAAGCGCCCGCGGGTCTGGATCTCACAGGCGACGGTTTCCCCGGTGGCATCGTCGTAGTACGACCCGGCAAAACGCAGTTGCAGGCTGTCAATCCGGCCGCCCCATGTTTTGAGCAGGCTGGCTTCCAGTCCACCCATGGTGACTTCCATATCCAGCGCACCGCTATCCATGCCCATCAGAACCGCCACGGAGCCGGGCATCCCCGCCCCCTGATAATCTTCGGTCTTGAGAGTCAACTTGGGCGTTGTGACTTCCTCAACCTGTCCCAGATATGTCTGACCATCAATAAAGACGTCAAACATAAAGAGTTTTTTCGGCATCCCCATGCGAATTTTCCCTTAACCTAACTGATTGAACACAGCAAAATATTCATCGGTAAACGTCTGCACCAGTTGCAGGTTTTCCAGCGGGGGGACAGGCGTGTATTTATAGTGGATCGTCGCCGTCCCATCGCGCAGCATTTCTTTCGGGTTGTCGGTCGGATCAAACCAACATTCAAACCCCAGCAAACGCCCCTCAGTGACCAGTTGTGCGCCTTTGCGGTTAATCCCGTCTACCACGTCTTTTACCAGTGACGGTAACAGCGGTTTATCCACATAGGCGAAATGCGCTTCGGCGATCATGTCGGCCAGTATCTGTGCCGTGCGGGTGTACACTTCGAAGAAGTAGGTCTGGGCATCACAGGTGCGGTTACCCCAGAACCGGAAGCCATCCCGTTTAATCAACGTGGTGACCCCTTTACTGTTCAGGTCGTCCGCATCGGTATCCGTGCCCTGTAATGTCCAGTAGATATCGGCGGAAATCCCCAGCACACCATTAATCGGCACGTTAGACAGCGACTTATGCCAGCCCTGTTCAGCATCAATGCGGGCACGCAAACCCAGTGCAAACGCGGTCGCCGGTACGGTTTCATTCTGCCCGGACTGGCTGTTATAGGTGATGAAATCCGGATAAATCATCATGATTTCACGCTGACTGAAATTCTTACGGTATGTCTTCACCTCAGACAGCGTTTTGCAGTTATGGGCGCTGATATAAGCGAATGCCCGCAATTTTTCGGCAAAAATCGCCAGTTGCAGGGCAACAGGTTGTGTGTCCAGTTGGGGGACAGCCAGCAAACGCGGGTGTTCGCCGGTGTTGATTTCGGCGGCCAGTAACGCATATAACCCGGTGTAGCGTCCCGTTGCACTGAGTCCGCCAATAACCAACTGATCCTGTGTTTTCTTCTCGCCGTCCCCTTTCTGGTTGGTGGCGTCAGCAACGCGGATCACAATCACTTTCGGGCTGCACTGGTCAGAAATGGCTTTCAGTGTGGTGTATAACGTGCCGGTTTTCCCCGCCTTGCCGATGACACTGTTGATACGGGTGACTAAGACCGGCATATCCAGCGGGAATGTCTCGGCGTCGGCATCATCCGCCGTACAAATAACCGCAATCACGGCGGTATTAATATCGCGTATCAGCGTGCTGAGTTCGGTGGTTTCCCTGACCGATACGCCATGATGAAATGACATAACCTTGTTGCCTCATCAGATTGTCGATAACGCTATGTTGCGGTCTTTTGACAGGCAAATCACGCGGAGCGGCTTCTCGCGGAGCGCTGACACCGGACAGGCATTGTTCGCGCGCCCGCGCGGGGCAATCATGGAATAACTTCGCAACAGATGAGAGCCCCATGAACCCGATTGATATTCTGACCAGCACGGATTACGTGAAACAACCCGCTTTTGACCTGCGTATTGGCGGAGAAAAAATCACTTCCCTGAATGATCGCCTGCTGTCCCTGTCACTGACCGATAACCGCGGCTTTGAGGCCGATACACTGGAACTGGCGATTGATGACACGGACGGTAAAGTGGCATTGCCACCGCGTGGCGCAGAAATTGCCGTCAGGCTGGGCTGGCAGGGGGAATCCCTGATTAACAAGGGGTTGTTTGTGGTGGATGAAATCAGCCACAGTGGGCCCCCTGACCGACTGGAAATCACCGCCCGCAGCGCAGATTTTCGGGAAGAGTTCAACATCAAACGGGAGTATAGCTGGCATGATGTCACCATTGGCGATGTGGTGAGTGCCATTGCCGGGCGCTATGACCTGCAACCGGGCGTGAGTCGTCAATTGATGGGCGTTGAAATTGACCATGCCGACCAGACCAATGAAAGTGATATCAGCTTCTTGTCCCGCATGGCCGAGATGGTAGGTGCGGTGGCGACGATCAAGAATGGCCGCCTGTTGTTTATCGTGCCGGGACAGGGCGTGTCACAGAGTAGCAGCCCGCTACCGGTTATCACCCTTCATCGTGACAGTGGCGACCGGCACAGCTTCCGGGTGGCTGACCGGGCGGCCTATACCGGGGTGAAAGCCTGCTGGCTGGATCTGAATTTTGGTAAACAACCCGCCACCACCCTGAAGCGTAAAAGGAAACAAAGTAAAGAAAAAAAAGCCCGGTCGAGCCGCCGTGAAGGGGAATATCTGGAAGGCGCAGACGGAAACGTCTATGTCATGCGCCAGACGTTCAAGACCGAGCAGGCTGCCCGGCGCGCGGCGGCGTCAAAGTGGTCGCGTCTGCAACGCGGGGCGGCGGAGTTTGCTATCACTCTGGCACGGGGCAGGGCAGAACTGTATCCCGATCTGACGGCGGCTGTGGTGGGATTTAAGGCCACCATTGACAGCCACCAATGGACGCTATCGCGGGTGGTTCATGTGATTAATGAAAATGGCTTTACCACTCAGCTAGAGCTGGAATTAAAAATTAAGGAGACGGACATGGCAGAAAGTGACCAATAATCATAAACAATGCGGTATAATCGCGGCAGGCACACCCCCAATGATGGAGGGTTTTTTCATGGCGTTTACCTGTCCCCAATGCGGCGCTGTGGCAAAGACGCGAACCAGCGAAATGATGAGTGAAGAAACACGGCGCAGTTACCACCAATGCCAGAATATTTTGTGTGGCTGCACGTTTACCACGATCACCAGCATTGAGCGATATTTGACACTTCCGACACCCCAGCCATTACCGACTGATTTTACCGTCCCGAAACTGGCGTTCCCGGCCAGCCATTATGGTGATGAACAAATTGGATTTGGATTCTGATTGAAGGCAGCCCCGAATAAAAATCGGGGCTTATTCTGTATTGGTTATGCAGAAAATTTATTACTCAGGGAGCATGTCCGTTATCACGAAAACCTGTCCTTCCTCTGATACGGTCACTTTCGGTATGTACGCTATAATTTCGCCCGTTTTTATATCTACTTTCGCCGTACGATAATCTTCTTCTATCCTTTCGAATATACTTCTGCCTTTGAATACGGTGTGTACGACAGCGTAAGGTTGTTGTTGTTGGTTGAGGGCTAATTGGTAGGTTGTTTCAATATGCTGATAACTGGAAACATCAAACATATTGCGATTAATGGCTTTTTCTAACGGTTTGTAAGCATTATTGGTGCGGCTAAAGTTTGCAATAAAGTTATCCAGATTGATGGAGTCATCAGGTGTACTTAAATATTTTCTGAAATCATCATCACACGCAAGAATTTCATCAGGTTTTAGCTTGCCCGGTTTTGCAGAATAGCGTTGAGTTAAGCAGGTGTAGAAAGGCCCCGTCACCATCTTATGTATGTTCTTGAAAGGAAAATGGCTTTTATTGTTGGACGCTGCTTGCTGGTCATCATTGCGGATCAAATCAGCATTACTGACGATATGGAAGGTAGCGGCACAAGCCATAATACCAACGGTTATGGCTATGATGGTTTGTGGCTTTAATCCGCTTGATCTTTTTTCTCCACAGTGTGGGCATGTTTGTTCATTCGGTGTTATCTCCCCCTGACATTTTTTACAATTTACGCGTTTCATAGCCATCAATCCCTATCAAATTTTGTTTGGTTATCCATTTCAATCACATTAATGGGACAAATATGACAAATGAGCATGTTTGGTCAAGGAGGTGTCTGTATAGATGTGAGATTTATCTAATAGATTGATAGCGATGAAGTAGAAAACCTTTCGAAAATAGAAGGGCATTTTTGCATTCGTACAGCGGATTTTTTAATTTCGATTCGTGAGATACGTCACGGTGAAAAAGCGGTTAATTGAAGGGTATCTGGCGATAAGAGAAAAACTGCGTCGCCACTCTGTCGCCATTTCGTCGCCACTTTGCTATTTTCGTACAATAAAAACCAAAGAAAAAAGCCACCGTGCGGTGGCCTTTTTTATTCCCGAACTCACTGTTTTATCAGTGGTTTTTAATTTGGTGCCCAGGGCGGGACTTGAACCCGCACAGCCTTACAGCCGAGGGATTTTAAATCCCTTGTGTCTACCGATTTCACCACCTGGGCTAAATTTGGAGGCGCGTCCCGGAGTCGAACCGAGGTTGACGGATTTGCAATCCGCTGCATGGCCACTCTGCCAACGCGCCTTTTTGGAGCGGGAAACGAGACTCGAACTCGCGACCCCAACCTTGGCAAGGTTGTGCTCTACCAACTGAGCTATTCCCGCCTTTTCAAACCGCTTGATTTACTTAACTTATTTCGTAAACCTCATGTGCCGTTCGATGCGTTGCATTCTACTTATTTCCCGAAATGAGTCAACACAATTATTTATAAAACTCGTTCGTTCGATGGTTTTTGCATCATTCGGATCAACTTTCGCGCAAATCAGTCCATGCAGCGCTCAAATATTGAAACATTGACCAGAATGTCAGGATTGTCGCAGCGTATAATAAGATGAAACCACCGATTTCAACTTCAGCGTTTGGACGCCATAGCAAAGCAACCAATGCTGCCATTTGTGCCGTTGTTTTTACTTTACCCATCCATGAGACAGCGACACTGCTACGTTTTCCTAATTCCGCCATCCATTCCCGAAGGGATGAGATGATAATCTCTCGCGCAATCATGGTTGCTGTCGGTAATGTTATCCACCAAGTATGATAATGCTCTGCCACCAGTACTAATGCAGTGCCTACCATGACTTTATCAGCAACAGGATCCAGAAATGCGCCAAAGCGCGTTGTCTGTTTCCATAAACGGGCAAGAAAGCCATCAAACCAATCTGTCGCCGCAGCGATCACAAAGATGATGGCACATAACATCGGCGCCCATTGGAAAGGCAGGTAAAAAGCCAAAACAAAGAATGGGATTAAGGCAATACGAAATAGAGTAAGCCATGTTGGAATATTTAATTGCATAATGCTTAGTAACTATCTGGCCAAGTGAAGTTTATCGGTATGGTGCATCAAGAATCTTAGTGTTTCAACGCATTATAAATTTTTTCTGCCAGTGAATAAGAGATAGACGGTACTTTTGCGATCTCTTCAACACTTGCATTACGTAAAGGTTGTAACCCTCCCATATATTTTAACAGCATTTGCCGACGTTTTGGTCCGATTCCTTCGATAGATTCCAGTGTACTGGTCTTTTTTGCTTTTTCCCTACGCTGGCGATGACCTGTAATTGCGTGATTGTGAGACTCATCACGTATATGTTGAATAACATGTAAAGCAGGTGAGTCAGGAGGAAGTGCTACTCCTTCATCTTCTATGGAGAAAAATAGCGTTTCCAGCCCGGCTTTGCGGTCACTGCCTTTGGCTACGCCAATAAGTTTAGGATGCCTTTTATCCCATTCAACGTCTAACGAGTGAAAGACTTCTATTGCCTGTTTTAACTGACCTTTACCACCATCAATAAAGATGATGTCAGGGATTTTCGCTGAATCAATAGCTTTACTGTATCGACGGCGTAATACCTGATTCATTGCAGCATAGTCATCTCCTGCTGTGATTCCACTTATGTTATAGCGCCGATACTCCGAGCGTAAAGGGCCATTACTGTCGAATACAACACAGGATGCAACTGTCTGGTCTCCCATAGTATGGCTGATGTCGAAGCATTCCATCCGGCGGATTTTTCCTATACCTGCAAATTCAGCAAGTGCTGCCAGACGCTGATGAATTGTCGATTGCTGGGAAAGTCTGGTTGTTAATGCAGTAGCAGCGTTGGTGCGTGCCAGTTTGAGGTAACGAGCCCTGTCCCCTCTGGGGCGGGGCTGGATATGTACTTTTCTGCCGGATAATTCAGAAAGAGAGTCTTCCAGCAACTCTTTTTCCGGTAGTGAGAAGTCCAGTAAGATTGCGGTTGGTAATGTTCTGTTCTGGCTACCCTGAAGATAAAATTGCCCGAGAAAAGTCTGTACGACTTCATCTAATTTGGTATCTGTAGGAATTTTAGGATAGTAACTCCGGCTCCCAAGAATTTTACCTTGCCGGATAAATAGAACATGAACGCATGCCATGCCTGCTTCAAAGGCAACACTGATAGCATCCAAATCATCTCCTTCACCGGAGACAGATTGCCGTTCTGTGACTTGTCGTACAGCCTGAATCTGGTCGCGGTAGCGTGCTGCATCTTCAAAGTGAAGCTGTTTGCTTGCGTTTTCCATTCTTTTAACGAGTTCAGACAGTACCTGTTGATCTTTACCAGACAGAAATAAACGAACGTATTCTACTTGTTGCTGATACTCTTCATCTGTGACAAATCCTTTGACGCACGGAGCAAGGCAGCGACCAATCTGGTATTGCAGGCAAGGCCTGGAACGATTGCGATATACGCTATTTTCACACTGACGAATGGGAAATAATTTTTGCAGAAGTGCTAATGCGTCACGTACTGCGTGGGAGTTTGGGAATGGACCAAAGTACTCTCCCTTAGCATGTTTGGCTCCACGATATAGAGTCAGGCGAGGATGGGTATCACCACTTAAGAAAATATAAGGATAAGATTTATCGTCCCGGAGCAATACGTTATAGCGAGGCTGGTAAAGCTTGATGTAGTTATGTTCAAGCAGCAGAGCTTCTGTTTCTGTATGGGTGATAGTGACATCAATCTGAGAGATATTTTTCACCAAAGATTCTGTTTTTCGGCTGCTAACCTGCACCCTAAAATAGCTGGAAAGCCGTTTTTTTAAATCCTTAGCTTTGCCGACATAAATCACAGTCCCGGTTGCATCATACATCCTATAAACACCGGGTTGGCTGGTTACTGTTTTTAAAAATGTTTTTGAATCAAATTGCTCTGCCACGATTTACCACCCATCACTGACTCATTTTATCATCCACTATGATTTATCATATTGGGGTATCAAGTAAACCACAGCGTATTGCTATATGGGTTAATTCTACATCACCCTTGATATTTAATTTGTTGAACATTCTATAGCGATAGCTATTAACGGTTTTCGGGCTCAGGTTAAGGAGTGCTGATATTTCATTCACTTTCTTGCCCTGAGTGATCATTGTCATGATCTGTAACTCTCGTTCAGAGAGATCATCCAATGGATTCTCTTTTTGTGGAGATAGCTGATCGAGGGCCATTTGTTGGGCGATATCAGGAGAAATGTAGCGTTGCCCGGCATAAACACTCCGGATAGCGTTGATCATATCCTGAGGTGTAGCGGCTTTACTTAAATAACCCCTGACACCGGCCTGCATAACTTTTGTGGGTAGAGAGCTTTCGGTATGGATGGTCAACATAATGATCCGGGTATCAGGTGAATAGCGAATTATTTTTTTCGCAGCTTCAAGGCCTCCTATGCCGGGCATTCCCATATCCATCATAACAACATCTGTGCTATTGGATCTGCACCATTTAATAGCATCTTCTCCGCTACCGGCCTCACCTATAACTTTAATTCCCCGTACATCATCAAGTATGCCTTTCACGCCAATGCGAACCAGTTCGTGATCATCAACTAACAAAACATTAATCAAACAACTTCTCCACCAACGTAACACCTACTTTCGATTTTCAAGTCACCCACTGTTTTCCAAGTTGCAACATGACTGCCATCGCTTGGAATCCATCGGGTATAAAACATTTTGCCTAATAAGGGCAACATTATACTGGTATTAGCAAGAAACAGAAAGAAATTGTTACATATCAACAAAATAAATATAGAAATAATTATTTACACAAAATTTGTTTGTGATGAAAACTATATATATTGATTTCAGCAGGGAAGGGAAAATATGGATTGTATGTGAGTATTTATGTTGATAAATAGTATGAGGGGAGTGTCCCCTCATATAAATTAACTAAACAATTTCAGAATATCTTGTTTAGTTAGCATTGGTGTTTTTTCAACGAAATTGTAATAGCTGGGCTTGCTATCGATAAATACTTGATTGGATAATTTTCCCGAATCACTATTTTCAAATAGAGCTACTGGGACATAATAAGTACTGGGATGATGCAGGTGATAAAAAAGATGAGTTCCACATTTTTTACAGAAAGCGCGTTCTGCCCACTCTGAAGAGGGGTAAGTTGCAATGTTTTCATCTCCTGTTATCTGTAAATTATTTTTACACTCTACAGAGAGAAATGGTCCCCCGCCCCAATTCTGGCATGTTTTACAGTGGCATGCATTGATAGTATCAATAGGATCATTGGTTTTTACTTCTACTGCACCACACAAACAGCGACCTTTATTCATTGTATTACCTATGTGCTTTAGATAAATATTAGTAATAAAATTCTATATCAAATACAGCTGTTGTTTAATTATTTATTTTGTTGAATATGTCATATTTATCACAATTATTGATATTAAATCATAAAGAGAAAGTATTAGGGATTATTTTCCTTTTCTTTATTATCGTTTTCATCACCATCATCAATATGCCAATTGTGAAGAATACGGTGAACGAATGGTGTCACTACTAATCCGACGGCAATAAAAAAGATAGCCTGTAGAAATAACCCATAAATAGCAGCGAAATATTTCCCCAGTGTGCTGGTTGGTTGTATATGCAGGGTCTGTGTGCCAATCATTGAAACAGAATTTAACAGTGCATCAGGAATTGCATGGCTTTCAATGAGGAAAAAACCTAATACACCGGGAATAATGCCAATTAAAAAAATAGCTAGCGCATGTAAAAGGAAACGAAGTATTCGCAGAAGAAAGCGATCCAGACTAATTAATTTATCAGTAAATTTTTCCATGCCGGGGCCTCCACCAATAAATTTTTATAATTGTACGTTGGTTTTTATTTTTATCAATATTAATTTACGGGCCACACAGATAATGTGAAGCCCGTAATTTTTGTATCGTTTTAATTACCTGATAAGGTTTTAAATGGTCGTCTGGATATTTTGGAATGAATTATCTTTGATAGAGCATCAATAACCAGATCATGATTATCATCAATAAAGAAATGACGGCCCTGAAATAAAATAACATTTTTATCCTGTTCGAATAAATCAAACCAGGAATAAAGTTCATGCTCAGCTACCAGCGGGTCATCTGTTCCGCCAAATACTGTCAAGGGGCAAGCGAAAGATTCTGTTCCGATATAGTAATACTCTTCTGAAATCTTAAAATCTGCTTTTATGGCAGGTAAGATCAGCGAGAGTAACTCATCGTTCTCAAGAATTTGCTGATTTACGCGGCCGAAATCCTTCAATGCAATTGCAAATTCTTTGTCGTTTAATGAACTTATTGGTTTGCGAATGGCAGAAACCTGTGGCCCTCTGCTGCCGGAAGCAATAAATTCAATGGGTAATGGCAATGATTCTGCAGCGATTTTTCTTAGCAGCTCAAAGGCTACCCGGCTTCCTAAGCTATGCCCTAAAAATATATATGGCTTATCTAACAGAGGCTTGATGTTGGTATATATATCCTCAACCAGGTTTTGCATATTGTCATAAGGTTTTTCTTTGAACCTAGCCCCTTTACCCGGAGGCTGGCTGACTAAAAACTCAACATTTTCTGTGATTTTTCTGGCAAAAGGCACAAAAGTTGAGTTACTACCCCCAGCATAAGGGAAGCAAAATATTCTGATTTCCGGGTTAAAAACCTGACTGAGATTGATAAAGTATGGCGAGTATTCGTTGTGCACAATAGAATCCCATTGTTATTTTTTAGATATCTTAAAATAAAGGACTTTCATTATTTCTGTATTTTCATTAACAGAAAGCTACTGTCTTTGGAACATACTATCGAATATTAAAATACAATGCTTTTAGGGTTTTTTGTTATAGTCCTGAGGTTTTATGAAACAGGGCAGCGAAGATGTTTCTACAATTATGTTTTTATTTTAATAAATGCGTTGCAACACCCCAGTGCACCACATGAATTCTCTCCTTTTTAACATCAATAACAGAGTAACTACAATTTTGGTGGCTATATCGTGTTGTTTCCTCTTGTAAATTACCGCCTTTTAGTTGCCATAACAGGGATTGCAGAGTACGGCCATGTGTAACCAAGCATACCGTATCATTACTATTATTTGTTGCCAGATTTTGTATGTAACTGATGGCTCTTTGTGCTACTTCAATTGTAGATTCGCCTTCAGGTATAGTTACCGTTGGATCTCCGGCAAAAAGCCGTGATGTAATGTCGGGATAGTGATAATCCGCCTGTTCAAAGGGTAATCCTTCTAATATCCCAAAATTTTGTTCACATAAATTTTCATTAATTTCCATCCCGCAGCCGAAATAATCTGCTAAAACCTGACCTGTCGTACAGGCTCGACCGGAAGAAGATGAAATCACTTTGCTGATGGGAAAATCTTTTATTGCTGATAATAATGAATTTATCTGTCGGAAACCATTTTCAGTCACAGGGCTATCAAGACGTCCCTGAAGAATTCTTTCTATATTCCATTGAGTTTCTGCATGCCGTATTGCAATGATGCGCATTATTTCTTCCTTACATTCAATATCACTAAATTTATCTATAAATAAAATGAATTAATACTGTAAGAAATTAGGAAAATAACTAATTTCATATAGCTCTTAAAAGATAAACATTACCAGATTTTTGTTTATATTTTCACTTTTTATATTATTAATGGTGATTAGTTGGATAGGATTTGCTGAATTGCACTATAAAAAATAGCCACTATATTTAATCAAAGTAATTTTAAACTCAAAAGCTTATATGCTCACAAATAGTTATCTAATGTGATTAACTCATCAATATTGATGTTACGGTTCATACAGCACTGTGAAAAAATTGACGCAAGACCATAAGTGATAACAGCCGTTTAATTTTCCTGATTGTGTCAACCATCCTATGGGCAACTGCCAGAGAATACTAAGTCTATTTTTTATTTCGTGTAAAGATAGAATAAGGAAAAACGTCATGAAGGTATTGATAGCAAAAAATGAGGTGGGTACAAAGCATCATAGTCATTATATTGAAAACGCAATACATCGCTTGGCAGATAAATTAATTGAACGGGATGTTGAAGTTGTTATTGCGGATTCTTTTGATGATAGCTATACGATAATTGCTGCTAATGAACCCATTGATTGCTTAATGGTCAGTTGTGCATTGATGGATGATGATTTATATCAGCAAATTCAAAAATTACTGAATAAGTTATTTGAGCGTCAGGAAGATGTACCGGTATTCTTATTAAGTGATCGGGAAAAGGCGGTCTTTTTACTGGATCATGTGATGCTGGAACAATTAACTGAATTCGCATGGATACTTGAAGATTCCTCAGATTTTATTACGGGCAGGGCTATTGCCGCGATGCACCGTTATCGTCAGCAATTATTGCCGCCATTAATGTCAGCTTTGATGAATTACAGAAAAATCTATGAATATTCATGGGCGGCACCCGGGCATCAGGGAGGAGTAGGGTTTAATAAAACGCCTGTTGGTCGTATTTACCATGATTATTATGGAGAAAATCTTTTTCGCTCTGATATGGGAATTGAACGATCTTCTTTGGGATCATTGCTGGATCACACAGGAGCGTTCGGCAAGAGTGAAAGAAATACAGCCAGAGTGTTTGGTGCCGATCATTCGTATTCTGTTGTAGTCGGAACATCAGGTTCTAACCGAACTATTATGCAGGCCTGTATGACAGAAGATGATATCGTTATTATTGACCGTAACTGTCATAAATCCATTGAGCAAGGGCTTATTCTGACAGGCGCAAAGCCGGTTTATATGTTACCGAGCCGTAATCGATACGGTATTATCGGCCCGATTTATCCGCAGGAAATGGAGACAAAAACACTCCAGAAAAAGCTGAAACAGAACCCGCTGACCAAAGATATGGTGAAGAAAAAGCCTGTCTACACGGTGGTGACAAACTGTACTTATGATGGTGTTTGCTATAACGCCAAACATGTACAAAACCTGCTGGATAAAAGCGTTGATAGAATTCATTTTGATGAAGCATGGTACGGTTATGCCCGTTTTAATCCTATCTATCATGATCATTATGCTATGCGGGGTGACCCCAAAACGCATAAAGGACCAACCGTTTTTGCCACACATTCATCCCATAAGCTCCTGAATGCACTATCGCAGGCCTCTTTTATCCATGTGCGTGATGGTCGTAATCCGATTGATTTTTCAAGATTTAACCAAGCCTATATGATGCATGCGACAACGTCACCTCTGTATGCGATCTGTGCTTCAAATGATATTGCTACCTCAATGATGGATGGCAACAGTGGTTATTCGCTTACTCAGGAAGTTATTGAAGAAGCGGTCGACTTTCGTCAGGCATTAGCACGCTTGTATCGGGATTTCAGTAAAAAAGGTGACTGGTTCTTTAAACCGTGGAATCAGGAACAAGTGACAGATCCTGCTACAGGTAAGAAAATGCTTTTTGCAGATGCTCCGCGGGATTTACTGGCCACAAAACAAAGTTGCTGGACGATGAACCCCGGTGACAGTTGGCACGGGTTTGAAGATTTGCCGAATGACTGGAGTATGCTTGATCCCATTAAAGTCAGTATCCTCACGCCGGGTATGGGAGACAACGGCAAGCTATTGAAACAGGGGGTGCCGGCAGCACTGGTGACAGCATGGTTAAGCCAGCATGGCATAGTTCCGACGCGTACTACAGATTTTCAGATCATGTTCCTGTTTTCAATGGGAATTACCAAAGGGAAATGGGGCACATTACTTAATACTCTGCTTTCATTTAAACATCATTATGATGCTAATACACCTTTGAGTAAGGTATTGCCTGATTTAGTCCATGACTATCCGGATGTCTATAGTGCGTCAGGGGTAAGAGATTTGGGCGATAAAATGTTCGCTTACTTACACAAAAATAATCCGGGTGAAAAACTGAATCAGGCATACGCGATGCTGCCTGAAGTTGACATGATACCCAGAGCAGCCTATCAGGCGATTGTGACCAATGATGTGGAATTGGTCGCGCTCGATAAACTTCCTCATCGTATTGCCGCGAACTCAATTATTCCTTATCCACCCGGTATTCCTATGTTGATGTCAGGGGAAAACTTCGGTGATAAAAACAGTCCGCAGATTAGCTATCTGCATGCATTGCAAAAATGGGATCATGAATTTCCCGGCTTTGAGCATGAAACGGAAGGGACGGAAATCATTAATGGTATCTACCACGTTATGTGCGTAAAGCGTAAGGGAAAATAAATTATGGCTACAGTTGCGGAATCAACAAAAGTGGGTTTGATTCCCGTTACATTGATGGTAGCGGGAAATATCATGGGATCGGGCGTTTTTCTGCTGCCGGCGAGTCTGGCGGCAACAGGAGGAATAGCAATTCTTGGATGGCTGGTTACTATCATTGGTGCCGTCGGGTTATCCATTGTCTATGCCAAGATCTCTTCACTGGATGATAGCCCCGGAGGTTCTTATGCTTATGCGAGGAGGGCTTTCGGACCATTTTTAGGCTATCAGACTAACGTCCTTTACTGGCTGGCCTGCTGGATTGGTAATATCGCGATGGTTGTGATTGGAGTAGGTTATATCAGCTACTTTTTCCCCATTCTGAAAGATCCGGTTATTTCAACATTTACCTGTATAGCAATACTGTGGATATTTGTTTTCCTGAATATTATTGGGCCTCATGTCATTACCCGAGTTCAGGCGGTTGCGACAACTCTGGCTCTGATCCCGATTGTCGCCGTTGCTGTATTTGGCTGGTTCTGGTTCAACGGTTCAACCTATATGGATGCCTGGAACGTCAGCGGTATGAACACATTTAGCGCCATTCAAAGTACCTTAAACGTAACGTTATGGTCTTTTATCGGTGTTGAAAGTGCCTCAGTTGCTGCTGGTGTCGTTAAAAATCCCAAGCGAAATGTACCGATTGCCACGATTGGTGGCGTATTAATTGCTGCTGTGTGTTATGTCTTATCCAGTAGTGTGATTATGGGAATGATCCCGAATGCGAGTCTGGTTATTTCATCTTCGCCATTTGGTGATGCTGCCCGTCTGGCGCTGGGGGATACAGCCGGCGCAATCGTGGCATTCTGTGCGGCAGCAGGCTGTTTGGGTTCACTGGGGGGATGGACATTGCTTGCTGGTCAGACGGCAAAAGCCGCAGCTGATGATGGTTTATTTCCTAAAGTCTTTGCCAAAGTGAACAAAGCCGGAACACCGGTAGTAGGTCTGTTGATACTGGGTGTTTTAATGACCGTTGTCCAATTCAGCAGTATCTCGCCTAATGCGGCAAAAGAATTCAGTCTGGTTTCATCTGTTTCAGTGATTTTTACCCTGATACCTTATCTGTATACCTGTGCTGCGTTATTGTTACTTGGTCACGGCCATTTTGGTCAGGAAAAAGGGCGTTATATTGTGATTACATTTATCGCCTTTGTTTACTGTATCTGGGCTGTAGTGGGTACAGGTGCAAAAGAAGTCGTCTGGACGCTGGTGGCTATGATGGTCATCACAGCTATGTATACTTTTAACTACAATACGAAACACCCGGCTCCTTTTCCGTTAGAGAAAAAAGATTAACCTAATTTATATTTAAAAAGGTGCTGCATATCAGCACCTTTTTTGTTTTATTTTTTAGGCTAAACTGATTTCGCTAATACAATATATTGCAGGCTGGGGGATATAGAACCCCAATTCATATTGAAATCCACTGAATATAACTATTTGTTTATTAGCCTGGTTTAACCCTAAGATGTTGAGTTGTTAGACAACTCACAGTAAGTAGTACCGGATCTTAATATACTCGTAGAATCAGCTAATTTAGGTAGTTGAGTTAATAGGAGCGTGCATTATGTACAGAACTATTTTATTACCGGTAGATATCTCTGAGGATGAACTGACAAGCAAAGCTGTTCACTGCGCGCTTAACATAGCCAGAGAAACAGGTGCTAAATTACATATTTTACATGTATTGCCCATTTCATCCGCGATTATTAATGCTTACGCATTAGGCTATATGGAAATTAAAGATAAAGCGACTATTACTGCTGAGAAGGATCTGGGTAAGCTGGTTGCTTCCATTGATCTACCTGCTGAGCGTATTAGTTACTCTATTGCTTTTGGTTCACCAAGAGATGAAATCACTGCCACGGCCGATGAGCTGGGCGCTGATCTTATTGTGATTGGTTCAAGGCGGCCGAATATTACCACTCATTTACTGGGGTCCAACTCTGCGGCAGTCGTCAGATATGCGAAGACGTCCGTATTGGTTGTGAGGTAGTTATCTGAATTAACTGTTGCAGCTTAGCGGCTATTAGTGGTTTTTGTTGTGGTTTCACTAATTGTAAAAACGTAATGGTATAGCGGCTATACCCCACGCATTCCAAAATGTAGTCAGAAAAAGTCTACGGCTTGGAAAACGATGGGAAATATTCGATTACAGGGGAGTAAATATGTATAAAACGATTTTGGTTCCAATAGATATTGCTGAAGATCACCTGACTGACAATGCACTCAAGCATGCGGAGTTTTTGGCAAAAATTTCTGATGCAAAGGTTCATCTGTTTCACTCGGTGCCTGATATTTCGAGATTTTCTGTAAGCTATAGCTATCATTATGATTTACTGAGCGCCTTTGCGAAAAAAGCCATTGCAAATTCCGAAGAGGAACTCAAAAAAGTTGTAGAAAAAATCAACTTACCGAAGGATAAAGTATCGTTTTCTGTCGCCTTTGGCTCACCAAGAGATAAAGTACTCTCTACTGCCCGTGAAATCGGGGCTGATCTGATTATTGTCGGTTCACGCAGGCCTGATATTTCAACTCATCTATTGGGTTCTAATGCATCGGGGATCGTGGGGTACGCGAATATTTCCGTATTAGTTGTTCGTTAAGCTAAGTTGCACGAATATTTATTCATTAACCCCGGCAGATATTTTTATCTGGCGGGGTTAATAGTAAATGGCAGTAAATATTATTTTTCCTTATGTTTATGGAAGGGTATACTATGTCTTATTCTACTGTTGTGGTAAGTGCTTTAAAATATATGCTTGAAACAGATAATGTTACTACTTCAGATATTGAAAGCTATTTTTCTCATGATTATATTCAGGTAGCCAATGGCAATGAGCTTCTCTTCGATGATTTTGTTTCACATATTAACGTATTAAAAGAAGCTTTAATAAGTACGAATATTAATATCTTATCCGTAGCGGAAAATGGAAATAATGTTCATACCCATCATCGAGTCAAGGTAGTTAAAAAAGATGGAGCTAATGCGGAATTTGAAGTGTTTGCCAGGTTCCAGCTTAGCGAAGGCAAAATTACCCATTGTTATGAACTGACCAGAAAGATCATCGGTGATGAACAGGATGATGATTTGGGGTATAGAAAATAATATTAGTTATTGTAACTTTAATATTGCTTAACTTTTATTATGTCAGTTTTAAGTATTAATTAATTTTAACAGATTAGCAATAAAGGGAGCCATTAATTTAACGATGGTTCCCTTTGCTTATTTTTCAGACATGTAATGTAGTCATTGTTCATCAGAAAATGAATTTAAAGTAATATCTAACTGATTTTTACCTGCGATGATAACCTGAATTTGTAAGTTGTTTTCTGAAGTATTAATCGTGTTAATTGTAACTTCTTCATTTCCTGAATATTTTTTTACAACATCCAGTAGCTCGTGTTCAAGCTGTTCAATTTTAGTGTTAATTGTCATTTATGGTATTAAATATTCTAAAGTTGATTTAATTTTACCCAAATAAATTGAGTGCAATAGCTTAATAAACAAGGTATTTGAGCCTTTAAAGTTGTAATAAGTTAACTTATTCGATGAATTAAGTGATATTGGTTTTGATAAACTAAAATAACAAACTGACTCTATAATAAAAATTAAGTAAGATTCGAAACATAAAAAATGTGTCATTTATTTGTCTATTCAGGCAGGATAACAGATTGGTATTATACAACAAGTAAATAGGTATTATTTTGAGCAATAATATTCGCCTTTGGGCAAATTATCTTTTATTTTTTGGATTAATTGTATCTTTTAACGCATGGAGTGCTCCGGCCAACTTTGAACAGGCTAAAGTCGAATCACGAAAATATGTTTATGCAGGGCTGGAAAAGTCAGGTGTTGGTACTTTGTATTGTGGCTGTGACTGGCAATGGGTTGGTAAAAGTGGCGGACGCGTTGACTTGCCTTCATGTAACTATCATGTAAGGTCGCAGCAAAACCGAGCTGAACGCATCGAGTGGGAGCATATTGTACCAGCATGGGTATTCGGTCATCAGAGACAATGCTGGCAGAATGGCGGGAGAAAAAACTGTGTTGATAGTGACCCGGCATTTCGTGTAATAGAATCGGATCTGCATAATCTGGCCCCTTCTATTGGCGAAGTAAATGGGGATCGCAGCAATTTAGGGTATGGAATGGCTGCCAAAAATCTGCCCAATATGTATGGTGCCTGTAGTAGTAAAGTTGATTTTAAATCACGTTTGTTTGAACCGCGTGACAAAGTGAAAGGCATGGTTGCCAGAGTCTATTTCTATATGCATGATCGCTATAACCTGACAATGTCGCGTCAGCAGCAGCAGTTAATGATGGCCTGGGATCGGCAATATCCTGTGGAAGCCTGGGAGCGTGAAAGAGATAATCGTATCGCCCGGATTATGGGGCACCACAATCCATTCGTTACTGGAAGCAAAAAGTGGCAGTTAGGGCATAAAAATTCAGGTCAGGGGGTTACCGGGCAAGCTGATAGCCGAAATGTAAATGCTGTACGGTCAATATCCGAACCGGTTTCAGTGACTAAATCAACTGCAAATGAAGCGATTAAAGGGAATAAAAATAGCATGATATATCATCTTTCTCATTGCTCAGGGTATAAAACCACTTCAGAGAAAAATGCAGTTTATTTTCGTTCAGAATCTGAAGCTCAGAAAGCCGGGTATCATTTAGCCGCTAATTGTAAAAAATAATTAACACTGGCTGAGTTGTTATTTTATGTTTTTGTTGCTTTGTGATTTATCAATCAAAAGTTAAAAAATGTTTCAGTAAAATTTAAATTGTTACCTTGTCATAAATAAAAGATTGTCATTATACTGACATCATAGTCCGCTAAATTTAGTCTGGTTACGGTAAAGCGGATATGCGAGGAATGCCGATGACAGATACTGAAACAATTACAATTCAGTCAGGAAGTGAACCGGTGATGAAGACCGAACTGCCAACAGAAAGGCGGTTGTCTCATCACCGGTTTTTTTATGGGCCTTAATGAGCTGAAAAGGGAGCTCACTTCTATTCAATATAACGCAGTTATTCTATATCGGTGATAGAACACCGCAAGTGTGAAGCCAACGATAAGGTGTGCGACTATGAGTAGACAAAAAGCAGTGATGAAATCTCGCCGCGAAGTCAGGAGAATGCTAAAAAAAGATATGCGTCAGTCTCGTTATCGCAATGATAATAACGTTACCTCATTAGTACAGATTGGCGGAGTAGAAGCGATTGGAATGGCACGTGAAAACAGGGATACCTCTGAAATTCGCCCACGCAATGAAGTGCAGTACCGTTACATGCGCGCTATCAAGAATAAACAATTGGTTATTGCTGATGGTGAAGCGGGTTGTGGCAAAACGTTTATCAGTACAGCAATGGCAGCAGATGCACTGATTAATAAAGAAGTTGATAAAATTATCGTGACACGCCCGGTATTGCAGGCGGAAGAAGACTTGGGTTATCTGCCGGGCGATGTGGCAGAAAAGTTTGCGCCATATTTCCGCCCAGTTTATGAGGTGTTATTAAAACGTATGGGCGCATCGTTTTTGCAATACTGTCTTCGTCCTGAAATTGGAAAAGTCGAAATAGCTCCTTTTGCTTATATGCGTGGCAGGACATTTGAAAATGCGTTTGTGATCCTTGATGAAGCACAAAATGTGACGATTAATCAAATGAAAATGTTTTTAACCCGGTTGGGAGAAAACGTAACTGTTATTGTGAATGGAGATATCAGCCAGTGCGATTTACCGGATTGTAGCAAATCAGGGCTGGCAGATGCTCTGGAACGTTTTTTTAATGATGAAGCAATTGGTGTAATTCATTTTTCTCAGGAAGATTGTGTGCGCTCTAAGTTATGTCAAAAAGCATTACAGGCTTATAGTTCTCCAGTCTGATTGAGAATAAAGATTGCTCAGAAGAGTAATTGAAAGGGTGAAGGATATGTAGCTCAACAGAACGGCTTCATTTATTGCTTTCTATATTATGTTGCAATTATGAAGCCGTTAAATATTTGTAGAAAGAACCCGAATAACTAAATCAAATATCTAATATAAAAATATTGCTATTGATTATGTTCTAATAAAATCAGGCAGAAAATGAATAATTACTTCACTTTCATTCCCGCCGCTGTCATTAAGAAACGGAATAAAGTCGAAACGGCATAAAGCGTTAATACACTACAACACCAAATAGTTATCATCCAGCCCAATCGTTTCCATAGCGGAGAATGTGAATGTTCTGTGTTAATGGTAGCCTTGTTCATGGGTGATTTTTCCTCGGAAGACATAATAACTCCAATAGGTATAAGTCAATATTATTGGGATGATAAATAGTGCACCGACAAGCATAAAACCCAGAGACTCAGGGGGAGATGCAGCCTCTTCATAACTGATAAAAGGAGGAATGATATTTGGCCAGATGCTGATCCCTAATCCGCTGAACCCCATGAATACGAGTAATAATGCTGCCAAAAACGGCGTGTAATGACTGCTATTTTGGCTCGCAACCAGCAGTTTCCAGCCTGACCATAAGACCAGTAATGGCACAGGCAGAAAGAAAAACAGGTTAGGAAGACTAAACCAGCGCTCAGCAATAGCTGGCTGAGAAAGCGGTGTCCAGACACTGACGATAGTGATGACTATCAGCATCAGTAAAGTTAATGGACGCAGAAGTCTGAGCATTTTTTGCTGCAAATGCCCTTCGGTTTTCATCACCAGCCAGCCACATCCCAGTAGCCCATAAGCGATAAGCAGACCAACACCGCAAAATAATGGAAAGGGTGAAAGCCAGTCAAAACTCCCGCCAATATAGGTACGATTCTCTACAGGAAAACCTTCAATAACAGCACCGACGACGACACCCTGTATAAAAGTCGCAATGATTGAACCGGCAATAAATGCCTTATCCCAAATCGGCTGATGTTTCGGCGCTGATTTGAAACGGAACTCGAACGCTACGCCGCGGAATATCAGCCCTAATAACATAAGTGTTAATGGGATTGCTAGCGCATCCAGAATCACCGCATAGGCCAGAGGAAAAGCGCCAAATAAACCTGCGCCACCCAACACCAGCCAGGTTTCGTTACCATCCCAGACGGGGGCAACAGAATTCATCATTAAATCACGATCTGCCTGCCCCTTAACCATGGGATATAAGATACCAATACCAAGATCAAAGCCGTCCATCACGATATACATCATGGTACTGAAGATGATAATCAGGAACCAGATTAGAGGAAGGTCAATACCCATTTGTTAACTCCTTATTGGGCCCTTTACGGATAAGTTTCATCATATAAGCATAACCAGCACCGAAAACAGCGCCGTAGACGACAAAGAAGATAAGCAGACTGATACTCATATGGAATTCACCATGAGCAGAGACCGCATCTTTCGTACGCATCAATCCATAGACAACCCACGGTTGACGGCCGATTTCCGTGGTGAACCATCCGGCTAGTATGGCAATCAGGCCAGAAGGTGCCATCAGGAGCATAAAGCGGAGAAACGTCCGGCTCTGATACAAACGTTTTTTATAGCGCAGCCACAATCCCCAGACTCCTGCCAGAATCATTAATAATCCCAGTCCGACCATAACCCGGAATGACCAGAACACCATAAAAGCATTAGGACGATCTTCTGGTGGAAACTCTTTCAGTGCCGGAACCTGTTTATCAATGCTGTGTGTCAGGATAATGCTGGCAAGGTAGGGAATTTTGACGGCATAACGAGTCTCTTCTGCTTCCTGATCGGGAATACCGAATATAATCAGTGGCGTGGCTTCGCCGGGATGATTTTCCCAATGGCCTTCCATTGCAGCAACTTTGGCAGGCTGATGTTTCAGGGTATTCAGGCCATGTAAATCACCGATAAATGCCTGTAATGGAGCAATGATCAGAATCAGCCACATCGCCATTGACAGCATTTTTTTCATGGCTGACGAATCATGGCCTTTCAGCAAATGCCAGGCTGCGGAGGCAGCAATAAAAAATGCTGAAGCGAGAAATGCTGCTGTTCCCATATGCAGCAAACGATAAGGAAAAGAAGGGTTGAAGATAACGGCCAGCCAATCAACCGGGACAATCTGATTATCAATAATTTCATGGCCTTGTGGCGTCTGCATCCAGCTATTGGATGCCAGTATCCAAAATGTAGAGATAATTGTACCGAGTGCCACCATGCAGGTGGCGAAAAAATGGAGTTTTTCACCCACCCGATTCCAGCCGAATAGCATAACGCCAAGAAACCCGGCCTCAAGGAAAAACGCGGTAAGCACTTCATAAACTAATAACGGGCCAGTGATGCTTCCGGCAAAATCAGAGAAAAAACTCCAGTTAGTGCCGAATTGATAGGCCATGACTAAACCGGAAACCACGCCCATACCAAAATTAATGCCAAATATTTTTGCCCAGAAGTGGTATAGCGTTTTGTAGTCTGTATTACGTGTTTTCAGCCATAAGCCTTCTAACAAAGCAAGAAAACTGGCTAAACCTATCGTAATAGCGGGAAAGATAATATGAAAAGAAACGGTAAATGCGAATTGTATCCTTGCAAGTTCAAGGGCAGTTAACCCGAACATAGTTACCTCATTCTATTTGTTATAAGGAAAACCAATGAAAAAGTACGAATGAGTAAAGCATGGATATTTAACATATAACAGTAACAATTTTTTATATATTTAATATAACAGTTTAATAGAATCAATTGATTAACATATTGAATACAATATAGAAACATTGAGCTTGTAGAAGCAATGATATGAAAATAAATATTTTACTATTGATACTTATATTTAGGGCGATAACTGTATCCTATATCAATGATAAAAAAGGATTTAAAGAGAAAAACTATTGAAGAATACCCAAACAATCCACAGAGCTACCTGACCTGATACTTTATTGAATAAGAGGCTGGTAATACCAGCCTCATTAATCATTATCAAATTAATTTATATTAACGATGTTTCCTTAACTCCTAATGCATTAATTATTTCTTTGCGAATAACAGAAGTACATTCAAGAATGTTATTATGATGGTGATTTTTCAATAATATAACTTCTAATGGGGTGGTTACCCATTGAGAAATATTATTATCAGTCACTTTTATGATTGATTTAGCCAGCTTTACTTGCGAGACATCATTATAATCAGGATTGATTTCACCTGCTTTGAATAGTGTAATGTTTGTATGTTTTAATATTCCACTTAAGTCACAATCAGCTGTTTTGTATTCAAATGGTGCAGCCTTCAATACTTTATTGATATAGGTTTCACTGGCACCCATTTCCTGTAGTTTATCAGCGAGTAATAGATTAGAGTTTGATATGTCGATGTTATTTCTAAGTATTTTAGTCTCAGCGTTGTTAATTACCGTATCTAATAAGAACAACTGGATTTTTTGTACGCCAATCTGTTCTAATTGATAGGCAATTTCCATCGCTAACTGTCCACCTAATGACCAGCCTAAGATCCGGATAGGTTGGTTAATAGAGATTTCAGTCAGAATTAACTGCATATAAATATTAGCTAATTTTTGTAATGAATCTATTTGGTTATCTGTACTGAGATTGTAATTATCGATACCAATACAGTTGTAGCTATCCGCTAATATATTTGCCAGAGGAGCATAGGATTCACTACTGCCATTAGCGGGGTGAATCATAAATAGTTTATCCATTGCCATTGATTCTGGTGTTAGGAAATTAAGTAAACTGATTTTTTTATTATCCGTTACCAACCACTGGGATAATAAAGCAATGCACTTGCAGTTGAATAAAATATTTAACGGAATATCAATGGACATTTTATGGCGTATTGCCGAAGTGAGTTTAATCGCTAACAGAGAATTGCCGCCGATACGGAAGAAATTATCGTCAATACCGACCCGCTCCAGCCCTAAAACATCCTGCCAGATAGCGCAAAGCTGGGCTTCCAGAATATTGCGGGGGGCGACATAACTGTCTCTGTTACCGAAAAGCGGTTCCGGCAAGGCTCGGCGGTTGACTTTGCCGTTCGACGTTAGCGGAATAGCGTCGATAAAGGTAAAACTGGCGGGCAGCATATAATCCGGCAGACGATCAGATAAGTACGCAAGCAGCATGTCATCGGAGACCACATCCTCGATAACCAGATACGCCGCCAAAACTTTATGCCCGCTATGCTCACGGTCAATCACGACTGCCTGTTTGACCTGCGGATGCGCCGCTAACGCATTCTCAATTTCCCCCAGCTCAATACGGAAGCCGCGGATTTTGATCTGAAAATCATTGCGCCCCAGATATTCAATATTGCCATCCGGCAGGTAGCGCCCCATATCCCCCGTTTTATACATTTTTGCCCCCGACGCTGAGGAATACGGGTCAGTGAGGAATCGTTCGGCGGTCAGTTCGGGTTGGTTCAGATAACCCCGTGCCACACCCTCGCCGCTGATATAAATTTCACCTGAAGCGCCCATTGGTACAGGCTGTTGATGGGCGTCAAGCAGGTAAATCCGGGTATTGGCGATAGGGCGACCAATATGGGAAACAAAACCTGTCGTCCGGTTCATGCGTGTCCAGATTGAATAGATCGTGGTCTCCGTAGGACCATACAAATTACATACATTTTGTACCGAGGAGTGAGCAAACAAACGCTCAACAATGTAGGGTTTCAACGCCTCACCGGCCAGGTTAACGGTTTGGGTTGCGGCCGGAATGGCTTTATCTTCGAGCAACCGCTCAATAGCGGAGGGGACTGTATTGATAAGGCTGAACGCCGGCGTGGTATCTGATGTTTTTGTAATCAATGAAAGGGCGTCAGGCACAATGTGGACAGTATTACCAGAAATTAAAGGCGCGAAACATTCGTAAACAGATAAGTCAAAATTCAGCGATGTGGAAAACAGCGTATGTGCTAATTCCTCCGGGCTGAATACTCGTTGTGCCCAGATAAGGAAATTAACCACATTACGATGCTCTATCATCACGCCTTTGGGTTTCCCCGTCGAGCCGGAGGTGTAAATTACGTAAGCTAAATGACGTGAGGTCAGTCCCCGTGCCTGTGTATCCGGATTGGTATCCGGCTGGGTGTCAAAGTCCAGCGTCGGGTTATCCAGCCACACGGCGGGGACTGACGTGGTCAGTTTATCCGCCAGTGCGGTTTGCGCCAGTAAAACTACTGGCGTTGCGTCATCCAGCATATAGGCCAATCGTTCTGCGGGATAAGCCGGATCGAGGGGCAGATAAGCCCCGCCCGCCTTGAGAATAGCCAGTATCCCGACCACCATCTCCGGGCTGCGTTCAAGGCAGACCGCGACCCGATCATCCGGCCTGACACCCAGTGCAATCAGATAATGCGCCAGCTGGTTGGCGCGGCAGTTAAGTTCCCCATAGCTCAATACCTGTTCTTCAAATTCCACGGCAATGGCATCAGGGTGTTGAGCCGCCTGCGCTTCAAACAACTGTGGCAGGGTTTTATCCTGTGGATAAGGCACATCGGTCTGGTTCCACCTGTGCAGCAACGTATGACGCTCTTCCTCACTGAGACAGGTGATAGCGGTATGAGATTGTTCCGGATGACAGGCAACCTCGTGCAAAATACGTTCAAGTTGCCTCAGCAAGCGTAATGCCTGTTCGTCTTCCAGCCAGTCTTTCCCATAATTAAATTTGATGACTAAACGGTTATCTTGCTCATACGCTATCAATGACAACGGATAATCCACTTTTTCCACTGCGCGGCGAAATGTCAGTGTCTGTTCGATGCCGGTCTGGTTCTCGTCTGCCACCGGAGCAGGGTAATTTTCAAACACCAGCAGGCTATGAAATAACCGTTCTCCGTCAGATTGCAGACTGGCGAGAGAAACGGCATTGTGGCTGTTGAGGTCGGCGATATTTTTCTGGATATGTTGTAAAACGGTGACGATGCTGTCGGTTTGTTTCCACTGCACCGCCAGAGGCAGGGTATTGATATAAAGACCGACACTGGATTCGATCCCTTCAACGGGGATATCCCGACCGGAGACGGTTGTGCCGACAATCGTCTGCTCATCAGCGGTGTAAATGTGTAACAGTTTATGCCAGGCAAATTGCAGCACCACATTCAGTGTCACTCCGTGTCTCCGGCAGGTGTTTTTAAGCTGCTCATAAGCGTTCCCCTGCACAGTGAGTCGCTTTTCTGCCGGTTTTTCAATCATTTTTATCTGGGGCAAGTCAATCCGGTGGCTTAGCAGCGCCGATAAATCATTCGTACCCTGCCATTGGGTCTTGCGCTCAGACCAATAAATATCCGTATCGGCCTGATGATTGCGGTAATATTGCTGGGCGTTCAGATAAGCGTTATCTACTACGATTTCAGGCGTGCGACCCTGTACGAGTGCGTTGTAATAGCCATGAACGGTTTGCAATAAAACCGGGTAGCTCCAGCCATCAATGATGCTGTGGTGTAGGGTGATAACGACGGTAATCAATTGTTGACGTTGTTTAATCAGGGTAAAGCGCGCTAATCCGGGCTGACGTAAATCAAATGGTAGGGTGAGATCATGTTGTTGAAGCGTATCAATCGCCCTGTTTTTTTCTTCTTCTGATAACGGGGTAATGTCTTCGTGTCTGAAATTTGCAGCATTAATACTGGCACCGGCTGTGACGATTTGTAATATTTCGCCTTCCCAGTCAAAAGCGGTTCTGAGGATCGGGAAACGGCGCGAAGCCAGTGTCCAGGCTTGTTGGTAAGCGTCAACATCAATAGAGGTGTGGTAATCCAATAGCAGTTGTACGCGATAAGCATCATCCTGTGGCTGAGAAAGATAATGATAGACAAAACCTTGTTGCAAGCTGGTGGCAGGAAAAATAGCCTCAATTTTTTTGTTATTGGATGAAGTCGCAGGCACACGGGACGAATTTTCAAGGGAAATAAAACGTCTAAAGTCTTCTACTGAGAAGATATTTTTTTCATTTAAAAAATTAAGAATGTTTTCTTTTTTCTGTTTAACTTGATCAATAAGTTGATCAGGGGGAGTTCCCCCTGTGAATGTCAGTTTCAACTTATTTTCATAAACCCATACTGATGCCTGATTTTTGTTAAGTTCTTTAAATAGCGTCAACATTTCTATAAATCCAAAGTAGTTTCATTTTCAGAGTCGTGGGGTGAACTGACATGATTGGTATGTTCAAAATGGTGAGTTATCTGGTTGAATTGCTCCAGCGAAACACCCTTGATACCGTAATCACTGGGAGTCATTATTTCTCCCGTTTGTGACTGTTTTTGCGCTGTGGTAATGATGTGATTGAGTGCCTGCTCAAATGCCCGGATAAACAGGGCTGTCTTAGTTTGTGGCAGACGGGAATCGATATAACATAGTAGTTTTCCGGCCTGAACGGCACCATTAATGCCCAATAGCAAATGACTGTCGTTTTCGCTGGCTATCATCGTTCCGCAATCATCATTGGTGATTGACCAGTCCTGAAGGCTGGCACTACCTAACTGCCCCAGATAGTTGAAACTGATAGCAGGCAAATCACCGGTCAGATAACCCGCTTGTTGTAATGCGCCGTAACCGATGCCTTTGTTTGGCACAGTGCGCAGCATCTCTTTGGTATGGATAAGGGTGTCGGTTATATCCGCCTTATTTTCCAGACGAACCGGGTATATCGTAGTAAACCAGCCAACGGTTTCGGAAATATCTATTGTGTTATCAATCGATTCCCGCCCGTGTCCTTCCAGAAGGATATGGTTGACAGATTGGTCGAAGGTATCCTGCAAGGCCACGGTCAACGCACTCAACAACAAGTCATTAATTTCGGTGTGATAACCTGCGTTAGCTTCATGCAGCAGGATATCTGTCATTTCTGCCGAGATTTCCAGCTGGTGGTGTGTGAGATTATCCAACGCGGGCTGGCTGTTATTGCCTGCCAGTACTTGTTTCCAGTAAGGCACTTCATGTTGATGCTGCCGGGCGTACTGCTGAACAGCGGTCACCCATTGGCGATAACTGCTGGTTTTTGCAGGCAGGGGCATTCCCTGTAATAGCAAACGCATATCTTCCGCAATAATCCGCCAGGACACGGCATCAATAATCAGATGATGGAAGGCAAAGAATAACCGGGTACTGCCATCAGCATAGCCAGTCAGATGAGCGGCTTGCCAGAGTGGCCCATTATGATAATCGAACCCACTTTGCCACTGGGTAAGTTGTTGGTGGAGTTCTTCCTGATTGCACTGACGGATATCACAGTGTTTTAACTGCGGTTGTGAAGACGGAATATCCGCAGAATAACACTGGCGATATCCCTGTTCCGTTGCAATAAAGCGGGCGTGTAATATATCGTGCCGCTCAGTTAATGCAGTCAGTGCTTGTTCAATCTGAATGACTTGGATATCACCGGGGATCTGAACCATAAAGGCCTGATTCCAGTGATGAGGCTGAGCTAACTGCCAGTCAAAGAAGGTTTGCTGAACAGGCAGTAAAGCAAATTCTCCGTTTAATAACCCTTGTTCGGCAACGATTTTGGCAGTAGACGCTGTTTGCATCAGTAATACCGCTAATTGTGCCACGGTTGGTGCCTCAAAAATGGTTTTCACCTGAAGCGAAAAACCGGCCTGACGCAGTTTGGACACCAGCTGGAGACTAATAATGGAGTCACCACCAATGCGGAAGAAATTATCGTGGATGCTTATCCGCTCCAGCCCTAAAACTACCTGCCAGATAGCACAAAGCTGGGTTTCCAGGGCATTACGGGGCGCAACATAATTTTCTCTGTTCCCGAAAACCGGCTCTGGCAAGGCTTTGCGGTCCACTTTGCCATTCAGCGTTAGTGGTATAGCCTCCATAAAGGTAAAGCTGGCGGGCAGCATGTAGTCCGGCAGACGAGCAGATAAGTGCGCAAGTAGTATGTCATCGGACACCGTATCCTCGACAACCAGATAGGCTGCCAGCACTTTATGACCCTGATGTTCACGATCAATCACGACGGCTTGTTGGACCTGTGGATGCGCCGTCAGCGCACTTTCAATTTCGCCCAGTTCAATACGATAACCGCGAATTTTGACCTGAAAATCATTGCGCCCCAGATATTCCAGTTCGCCGTTGGGTAACCAGCGCACTAAATCACCGGTTTTATACAGACGGGTGTAACCTTTAACCGTTTCGTTTGCGGTTGCAAAAGGATTCGCAACAAAACGCTCAGCCGTTAATTCAGGGCGATTTAAATAACCCCGTGCGACACCAGCACCACCAATATACAACTCACCCGGCGTACCGATAGGCGATGGATTTCCATCACTATCCAGTACGTAAAGACGAACGTTATTAATAGCCTGACCAATATTGGTGGCAATCTCCCCATGCTGATATAGCTTCTGTGTCGCACAAACGGTGATTTCTGTCGGACCGTAAGCATTCATCACATTACTGTGTTGGCTGAAATGATCCATAAAATCCAGAGAAGGGGATTCACCTGCGGTAACTAATAACTGGAGTGAGGGTAATTCCACGTCAGTCAACAACTTGAGTATTGCTGGCGGTAAGGTAGCCATTTGAATACCTTCTCGCTGAATAAGTTCTGCGATGGCAGGGGCATGGCGTTCTGCTTCATTGCAAAGATAAAGCGTCAGGCCATTCAATAACGCGGGAAAGAGTTCGAAAACAAAAGCATCAAACACATAAGCGGCAAACATTAAACTTTTAGTGGTCTTTTCAGTATCAAAAAATGCACTTTGAGCGGCTGTCAGATGTGCCACATTTTTATGTTCAACCATCACT